>JAVXGR010000022.1:0-22758 GCA_036657335.1 Clostridium sp.
ATTAATCAGATAATTATGAAAATTTTTATAAAAAATAACTTAAAAAAATACAAAAACAATTACCTAAATATTATAATTTTTAAAAAGTAAATGTAGAATTAAAACAAAAAAAGCTTGAAAAATTATGGCATATAATATATTATGTAAGTAAGATAAGTTAAAAAATCCATAATCATACAACAATCTTTTTGAGCATATACTCTTAAAGAAATATATATATTTAGTTAATTTTATAGGGGGGAATTATTAATGAAAAGCAAGAAGATTATAGCTACACTTTTGGCATTATCAGTGATTTCAACTTCAGCTTTAGTTGGATGTGGAGATAAAGAAGATAAAAAAGATCCAGGGAATAGTGCTGGTAAAAAAGATGCTACTCAATACTTAAATATATTTGGTGGAGAACCACAATTACTTGACCCAACAATAGCAGCTATTACAACTACTTGGGAAGCTATGGGACCAATCCACGAAGGATTAACTAGAGTTGTTGGAACTCCTGGTGGTGGACCAGATAAAATAGAACCAGGTGTTGCAGAGAGTTGGAAGGCAAATGAAGATTCTACTGAATTTACTTTCAAGTTAAGAAAAGATGCTAAATGGCAAGATGGAACTGCAATAACTGCTAAGGATTTCGTTTATTCTTTAAGAAGAGTTGTAGATCCAAGAGTAGCTTCAGAGTATTCAACATTCTTTGATCCATTCATAAAAGGAGCTAAAGATTGTAGTACATTAACAGGTAAGGACGATGCTACTATAGATGCAGCATTAGAAAAATTCGGAGTAACAGCAGTTGATGATTATACTTTGAAATTTGAATTAGCAAAATCAGTACCTTACTTCTTACAGTTATCATATTTCCCTACATTAAAGCCTGTTCAAGAAAAGGCTATTAAAGAGTTTGGAGCTAAATATGGTACTGAAGCAGATAAAACAATGGCAAATGGGCCATATAAATTAATAGAGTGGAAACACAATGGTAGTATGACATACGAAAAGAATGAAAACTATTGGGACAAAGATAATGTTTTCTTAGAAAAAATAGTTAGAATAAATAGTAAAGATAAGAACTCAGCAAGACAAGCTCTATTTATGGGCGAAGTTGATAGAGGTGGAGTAACTGAACCAGAATGGATTGAAAAGCTTGATGGAACAGGTGAATTTGATGTTATATCTAGACCTGACTATGGTGTAGAAACTTTAATATTCAACGTTAAAAAAGGTCCATCATCTAATGTAAAAATCAGAAAAGCACTTGCTGCAAGTTTTGATAGAGAACAGTACAATAAGGATATGAATGGTGGATTAAGAATACCAGGATTTGAATTTGTACCAAATACAGTATCAATGGACGGTACAGGATTCCAAGAAAGAATAAAAAATCCTCAATATACTAAGCAATTAATAAAGGATACTAAGGATCCTAAAGCTTTATTAGTTGAAGGTATGAAGGAATTAGGTTTAGGTGAAGATCCATCTAAATTAGAAATTTCTATCACTATGAGAGGTGATGATGAGTACAGCAAGAAATCAGGAGAATGGTTACAAAACAAATGGAAAGAATCTCTTGGAATTAATATAAGTGTTAAAATTGTTCAATATCAAATCATGTATGAAAACATGGAAAATGGAGAATTTGACATTGGTGTTGGTGGATGGTCTGCTGACTTCGATGATCCATCAAACTTCTTAGATCTTTATGTATCTGAGGGTGGATATTATTCATATTTAGGATGGGAAAATGCTGAATTTGATAAATTAATTAAAGAGTCAACTGAAGAAAATGACCCTCAAAAGAGAGCAGAAATATTCGGTAAAGCTGAAAAAATCCTTACTTATGATGATGTTTTAATTACACCATTTGAACATGGTAAATCTAACACTTATCAAAGAAAGTATTTAAAAGGATACGATTTACCTGGTCTTGCAAGCTACTGTATGGATTACAAAGGTGTTTACACTGAAGGTAGAAAATAGTAGTTTAGATTAAAAGTTAATTTATTCAATTGAAATATATTAAAGGGAACTGCAATTATGCAGTTCCTTTTGTGTTTTAATAGCATAAATTGCTAGTGTATTAATAATAAGAGTAATCTACATAAGATTCATATTGCATTAATAATAATAGATAACACAGGTGAAGTTCCTATTGTATCAATGGTGAGATAGACTACAAATAAAATTCCCTAAAAATGTATACGGTAAATTAAGGAGTTTAATAGTGAATTTTAAATAATTAAGAATAAAATCTACACTTTAGGAGATAATTTAAACCAAAGATGCAAATAGGGAGATGAATTTTATGGCAAAAACACCATTAAAGAAAGTTATAAAGGCTAAGATAAAAGCTAACAAAGGTTTAAGTGAAATGGAATTGATGAGAGAAAAAATAAAGTATGAAATAGCCACTGAGTTAGGACTTAACAATAGAGTTGATGAGTTAGGTTGGGGTGCACTAACGGCAGAGGAAACAGGAAGAATAGGTGGGATTATGACCAAGAAAAAGAAGGCTATGAATCTACCTAAGAATAAAGACATATAAAAGATTTAATATATAATGAATTGGACAAAGTTCACATTTTCTTATAAAATATATCTATACAAGATAGTGAGAGGAAGAGATTAAAAGTGGAATGTTATAGAAGTTTAGCTGATGTATATGATAACTTGATAAATAGCGATATAGACTATAAGTTATGGGCATCAGTTATTAAAGAAAAAGCTAAGAAATACAATGTGAACTTTGAAAATTACTTAGATGTTGCATGTGGTACTGGAAACTTTACTAAACATTTATGTTCTAGCTTTAAAAGTACATGGGCAGTAGATTTGTCTGATGAGATGTTGACTGTGGCAGAAGAAAAATTTAGAGAAGAGGGGCTAAAGGCGAAGTTTATATGTCAGGATATGAGAGAACTATGTATAAATAGAAAATTTGATTTGATTACTTGCTGCTTAGACTCTACTAATTATTTATTAGAAGATAATGAAGTAGTTGAATTTTTCAAGTCCGTACAGAGTTTGATTAATGATGATGGAATATTTTTATTTGACATTAATTCATATTATAAGTTAACTGAAATACTTGGTAATGAACTTTATAGTTATGACGATGAAGAGATATTCTATTTATGGCAAAACTTTTTGGAAGATAATGTTGTAGACATGGAATTAACATTTTTTATAAAGGATGGACAAGTATATAATAGGTTTGATGAAACACACAGGGAAAGAGCATATACAGAAGATGAAATAGAAAAATTTTTAAGATTAAGTGGATTTCAAGTCCTTGAGAAGCTTAACAATTACACAGAAACTATTATTGAAGAAAATAGTGAGAGAATAACATATATAGTTAAAAAGCTATTATAGAGATCATTAAGAAATAGCATATTAACCAATATGGTAGTAATAATACTGCATAATCAAAAGAATAGATAAATTTGGAGGAAGTTTTATGAAGGATGAATTAATAAGAGCTACAGCTCACAATGGAGATATTAGAATTACAGCTGCAATTACTACTGAAATGGTAGATGAAGCTACTAAGATTCATGGATGTACACCCACTGCATCAGCTGCTTTAGGAAGGATGTTAACAGCAGGAAGTATAATGGGATCTATGATGAAGTCTGATAAGGATAAAATGACATTAAAGATAGATGGCGGAGGAGATGCTAGAGGTGTTATTGTAACGGCTAGTTCTGATGCTTCTGTAAAGGGATATGTAGGTAATCCTAAGGTAGAGTTACCAGCCAATGAAAAGGGTAAGTTAGACGTTGGGGGAGCTATAGGTAAAAATGGATCATTAGTTGTTATTAGAGACATGGGTTTAAAACAACCATATGTAGGGAATTCACCTATTTGCACAGGAGAAATAGGTGATGATTTAGCATATTATTATAGTGTATCTGAACAAATTCCAACGGCTGTTGGAGTAGGTGTATTGGTTGATGTTGACTATAGTATAAAGGCTGCTGGAGGACTTATAATTCAAATGATGCCAGGGGCGGATGAAGGCTTAGCAGATATTATAACCTATAGGTTAGAAGAAAACCCCCCTATAACTAAATTAATTAGCCAAGGGAAAACTGTTGAAGATATTTTAAAACTTTACTTTGATGATATGAGTTTAAAACTATATGATAGGATGGTGCCTAGATATATCTGTGATTGTAGCAGAGAAAAGGTTGAAAAGGCCTTAATAAGTTTAGGTAAAAAGGAAATATCAGAAATATGTGCAGAGGGTAAAAATGAAAATGTAAAGTGCCAATTTTGTGGAAGAAGTTATGATTTTACTACAGAGGATTTATGGAATATACTAAAAAACATATAAGAATGCATTTATGTGTTTTTTGGCTAAATGTGTAGAGATAAATTATCATACACTATAGATTATATAAGAAAAATTTAACTTTAAACTTAGTAAGTTTTGCTCTTTAATAAGAGGCATTAAATTTAAAATTTCTAAGTTATCAGTGGAAAAAGGCTAGTATCAGCATATGCTAATACTAGCCTTTTATTATTGTGTAAGAATTTTATAAGCTTAGAATACTTCCTCTATCTATAAGGGGACCAGCCCCTAAAGATATGTAGTCTATTCTTTGATTTCTTAGGAAGCTTTTAATAGAGTCTTTAAAGGGGTAAGTTTCTAAATTTCCAAAGAAGCCTATAAGATTTTCTTCTAAAAGTCCACAGGTGCCACCGATAAATCCATAGTCTAAATGAGGAAGAAGTATGTGTTTTGGTGGCAGAAGAAGCACATCTATATTCTGTTTAGATAATATTTTCCATATAGAGGTATCACTAGTCATAATAGCATTATCACTAATGACAGCAGTAGAACACTTGGTATAGCCTTGTTTTACATTGATTAACGTTTTGTGACCCACTCTTTTTAAAAGATGGGGATCAGTAGAATCTAATTTATGGAGAAATATATTTTCAAGATTTAATGCATTTAAGATTATATTATTTGGATAAGTAGACTTAATGGAAGTTAAAGTCTTTATCACAGTATAATTTAAGCATTGCAGACTTTTTATAAAGTTATCATCAATGTCTTTATGAACAATAATTTCCCTACTTTTACTAAGAGGATGAAGTAGTATATCAGGATGACCATTTATAGCTTCATATATACAAGGGTTTTTGGGACATTTTAAAATGTTGTAACCTAAATTATGAAGGGTAGTTACTTCTAATTCAGATACTCTGTAATCTATAAGTAAAGTTTTCAAAATTAAATCTCCTTTTCTTAAAGTATATGTTGTGATTATACACCTTTAGTTTTAATAATTTCAATTAAGTTGTCGATAATTGCTAATTATAATGTGTATAGAGCTTTAAGTAAAAGACATACTAGAACAAAGGAGTGTGAGAAATGTTATTACTAACTGTGATATACGACGAAACAGTAAAAGACTTATGTGAGGATATTGGGGAAATAAAAAGTATTTTTGAGTTAAAGAATATTAAATTAGGAATATCTGAGACTATAAACAACAAAAATCACTTTGTAAAAATATTTTGTAAGGACAATGTATTAAAAGAACAGTATGATGATATAAAGCTAGCATTTGATTTGTATTTGGCTAACGTATTATATAAATTAGCCATAAAAGAATTTTGTATAAATAAAATAAATAAGTTTTTAAATGAAAAATATTATTTTTTAAATGAAAAGGATATAACGTTAATTAAATTTTTCTTAGAGGAATTTTTAATATATGATAATTTAGAAATTAGTTCTGAAGTGGTATTTTGTATTAATAGGAAAAATAATATTATTAAAAAGGTATTATCTTGTATAGAAGATGTAGATGAATTAAATATAAATGGATTTTTAAGATTTAGAACTAAGGAATTTTTAGAGGAACTTGGGGAAATATCAGATAAAATAATGGAAAAGTATATTAGGGATAGAGAATATATAGAGTTTATTAAGATGCTTAGATTATTTGTTGATTCCCAAGAGCCTTCTTATGAAGAGATTAATCTTATAATCGATAATAGAGGTAACTATATCCTTAAAAACAAAAATGGCCAGGATTTAATACCAGAGTTATTGAGAGATATAGAGCAGTCCCAGTACAGTGGAATGGTTAACATGGAGGATATAATTATTAGTGGATTAGTAACTCATGTGCCTAAAAGAGTAGTCATACACTGTGCAGAAAATTGTTATAATAAAGAATTTATAGATACTATAAAGGATGTTTTTTTAGAAAGAGCTCATTTTTGTGATGAATGTAGCTTTTGTAAAGAATATATAATGAGTAATAATAACTTTCAAATCAAAGATGACTTTGAGGCTAAGAATCATCTATTGAATTGAATTGAATTGAAATTAATTAAGAGGAAGTAAGTTTTCATTAAGTTTCGCAAAAAAGTTTTGGGGGAATATTTATCAAAAGTTACAAAAAAAAAATCTTTCAAAAGTTTTAAAAAAACATTGACATAAAATCATTATGATAGTACAATAAGTATGTTCAATGAATAAAACTTAATAGGTAAGCAAATAAGTAGAAAGTCGTTTCTCACCTTTCAGCATAGCTAGATAGGTTCCCTGCTTATAATATATTTATTTTGAAATGTATTATGGTAATATAGGACGACAAATTGTCGTCCTTTTTTTACATATTTTAATATAGTTATAGACTTACCACAGGAGGTGTCTAGTTATTAGTACTAAGAAAGAATTACTTCTTAACGAAGAAATTAGGGAAAAGGAGATTAGAGTTGTAGGTGAGGCAGGAGAGCAGTTAGGGTTAATGTCATCTAAAGAAGCTTTAGCAATCGCTGAACAAAAGGATCTTGATTTAGCTATGATATCACCTGGTGCAAAGCCACCAGTGTGCAAAATTATGGACTATGGTAAACACATATATGAGCAATCTAAAAAAACTAAAGAATCAAAAAAGAATCAAAAGATTGTTTTATTAAAAGAAGTTAGACTTAGTCCAACAATAGAAGAACATGATATTAATATCAAAGCTGGTAATGCTAGAAAGTTTTTATTAGCTGAAGATAAAGTAAAAGTAACAGTTAGGTTTAGGGGAAGAGAAGCTGATTATTCATATATTGGTAAGAAAATATTGGAGAGTTTCTATTCGAAAGTTGAGGATATTTGCTCAATTGAAAAGGCAGCTAGGCAAGAAGGTAGAAATATGATAATGATTTTGGCCCCTAAGAAAGCGTAACAGTAAGGAGGAATTATTATGCCAAAAATGAAAACTCATAGAGGTGCAGCAAAAAGATTTAAAAAGACAGGAACTGGTAAGCTTAAGAGAGCTAAAGCTTATAAAGGACACTTATTAACATCTAAGTCACCTAAAACTAAGAGAAATTTAAGAAAATCTTCTTTAGTATCAGCGTCACAATTAAAAGTAATGAAAAAATTATTACCATACATCTAGTGGTATAGTTTGTTTAGGGAGGCAGTAAAATGGCAAGAGTAAAAAAAGCGATTAACGCTCGTAAGAAACATAAAAAAATATTAAAGCTTGCAAAGGGATACTATGGTTCAAGAAGCAAGTTATATAAAACAGCTAATGAAACTGTAATAAGAGGTTTAAGAAACGCATTTATCGGTAGAAAGTTAAAAAAGAGAGATTACAGAAGACTTTGGATCGTTAGAATAAATGCAGCTACAAGAATGAGTGAAATGTCTTATTCAAGATTCATGAACGGAATTAGATTAGCTGGAATAGATATGAACAGAAAAATGTTATCTGAGTTAGCAATTAATGATGCAAAAGCATTTGCAGAGTTAGTTGAAGTTGCTAAAAAGCAATTAGAGGCTTAATAACGTAAAATAAAATGCAACCATATGGTTGCATTTTTTCTCTATGCATATATATTATACATATATGTATAGAGAATGATGAGAATTTCAAAGGAAAAATAAATTTTAAGAAAATTGAGAGTAATTAGGTGAATTAAAGAATAGAATTAACTACTGAGGGTATAGTTATTTATGTTGGTATTTAAAATTTGACTATAGTCTCTAATAGTCTGAGTTTTTTTAATATTAACAAAACTAAAGTTGTTGAGTAATTTTAAAAAAAGCTACGTAGATTACAACGTAGGGCATTTCTCAAATGCCTAAAAATAAAGAAGGGAGTACATTTGTCAAAGTAAGTAATATTATAAAAATGAAAAGCAGATTAAATTACTTTATAGAATGATAGTAGTATGTTTTTAGAAATTGTAAAATCATACAGGTTCAATGGGGAATTAAAGAAGCTTTTATAAGATTTTATAATATTTTGGCAATGGTGATAGAAAGTGAAGCGTGAAAGATCCAAGAGGCGCATTAGATTAAAGCCGGTTCAAATATTAGCACTGGGGTTTGCAACAGTAATTTTAATTGGTGCATGTCTTTTAAGTTTACCGATAGCTTCAGCTAATGGTACCTCTACAAATTTTTTAGATTCAATATTTACATCTACTTCAGCAGTATGTGTTACGGGATTAGTTGTAGTAGATACAGGGACACACTGGAGTTATTTTGGGAAAAATGTTATAATTATGCTAATAGAAATTGGTGGTCTTGGATTTATGTCTTTTGCAACCTTGATATTTCTAGTTTTAGGTAAAAAAATAACTTTAAAAGAAAGATTGGTAATGCAAGAAGCCATGAATTCATTTTATTTACAAGGTATAGTTAAGATGGCTAGATATATATTAGGATTTACATTTTCAGTTCAAGCTGTTGGAGCTATGCTATTGTCTACACAGTTTATTCCGGAATTCGGAATAAGAAAAGGAATTTATTATAGTATATTTCACTCTATATCAGCGTTTTGTAATGCAGGATTTGATTTAATGGGTAATTTTCAAAGTGTAACCGCATATGCTAATAATCCTGTTGTAATATTAACATTAGCAACATTGATTGTAATAGGTGGTTTAGGCTTTTGCGTTTGGATAGAGATATATAATTATAGAAAGAATAAAAAATTATCATTGAACTCAAAGGTAGTATTGATGATGACGACTATGCTTATAGTTGGAGGGGCAATGTTGATGTTTTTATTCGAAATGAAAAACCCAGCAACGCTAAATGGTCGGCCTATGAGGGAACAATTTTTATCGGCAACATTTGCTGCAATTAGTCCTAGAACTGCGGGGTTTAATTCCATATCCTTAAGTGATATGACCTTAGCAGGAAAGTTTTTAAGTATTGTACTTATGTTTATTGGTGGAGGCTCTGGGTCTACAGCAGGTGGATTAAAAGTAACCACAGTGGGTATTTTAATCGTAGCAGTTATATCTGTAATTAGAGGAAGAGAAGATGCCGAGATTTTTAAAAAGAGATTATCTAAGGAGTTAGTATATAAAGCATTTGTTATTTTTACTATAAGTCTACTCCTAGTTATAAGTGTTACAATGATTTTATCCATAGTTGAACCACAGGCTCCACTGGAAGCCTTGTTGTTTGAAGCTACATCAGCTTATGCAACGGTGGGATCATCCTTAGGATTAAGCCCTGAGTTAGGCTTTGTAGGTAAGATAATAATAAGCTTAACTATGTATGCAGGAAGGGTTGGACCTATGACATTGGCATTGGCATTAGGTAAAAGAGGTTCAAGAAATGTAGCTATAAAATATCCAGAAGATAAAATTTTAGTAGGTTAGAGGTGTTATTATGAGTAAGAAACAATTTGTAGTGATTGGGTTGGGAAGATTTGGAATATCTGTAGCTGAAACATTATACTCCTTAGGAAATGATGTTTTAGTAGTTGATTTAGATGAGGAAGTAATTCAAAATGTATCTAATTATGTAACTCATGCAGTTCAAGCTGATGCAACAGATGAAAATAGTTTAAGGGCTGTAGGTATAAGAAATTTTGATGTTGCTATTATTGGTATGGGTTCTGATATACAGGCTAGTATTATGGCAACCTTATTATTAAGAGAATTAGGTGTAAAATATATAATAGCTAAATCTAATAATAATATGCATGCAAAGGTTCTTAGAAAAATAGGAGCTGATAAGGTTGTTTTTCCAGAAAAAGATATGGGTATAAGGGTTGCTCATAACTTAGTACAATCAAATATATTAGAATATATAGAATTATCTCCGGACTATAGTGTTGCTGAGTTCTTAAGTCCAAAGGATTGGCATGGCAGAAATCTTATAGACTTAAACATTAGAAGCAGATATGGCATAAATGTAATGGCAATAAAAAGAAATAATGAAATTGATGTATCACCTTCTGCATTGGATATTATAGAACCAGGAGATATAATTGTTGCCATTGGTAATGTAGAAGATTTAGCTAGATTAGAAGATATTATAAAATAGTTTTAAATAAGTTGTTGTAAAATAAATAATAATGAATTTTAGTGAATAAAAACCATGCATGAATTAGAAAATATGGGTATATGCATGGTTTTTCTATTTACATTGACTATTATAAGTTTTACGTAAGGGCAACTTTTATTGTATAATGGATTTAAGTTTAAAATGTAATTTGGTATTAAATTTTAAGATAGGATGATAATATGGATAGAATAGAAAGTAAAAACAATGATTTTTTAAAAGAAGTTAAGAAATTAAAAGAGAAAAAATATAGAATTAAAAAACAATGTTTTTTAGTTGAAGGAATAAGATTTGTCATTGAAGCCTTGGATTCAAAATTTTTCATAGAGGCTTTGGTGGTTAGTGATAAGTTTTTGAAGGGGTTCTATGAACTAGAAATAGATTTTTTGAACTTGAAAAATACAAGAATAGTAAGTGTTAGTGATGATATATTTAATGGATTATGTGATACGGAAAATCCACAGGGAATATTGGCTGTTGTTAAAAATAAGGATTTAAAGGTTCTAGGTGAAAGAGGATTTTATATTTTAGCAGATAAACTACAAGACCCAGGTAATATGGGGACTATTATTAGAACAGCTCATGCAGCTGGTGCTTTAGCAGTTATTATTACTAAGGGCACAGTTGATATTTACAATGAAAAAACTTTAAGGTCTACTATGGGGTCTATATTTAGGATGCCAATTATAGAGGATAAAGATTTAGAGGTGGTTAAAAATCTACAGGATAAAGGATTTAAGTTGGTAACTAGCACACTAGATACGGATAAGAACTTTTTTGAGGTGGATTTAAATCAGGATATAATTATATCAGTTGGCAATGAGGGCAATGGTATAAGTAATGAGTTAAGGGAATTAAGTGACATTGAAGTTAAAATTCCTATGCCTGGAAATGCAGAATCCTTAAACGCTGCAGTAGCAGCAAGTATTATGATGTATGAAGTTGTAAGACAAAATATATAATAGAAATTGGAGTTATATGGATTACGAAAGTGATTTAAACCTTGATTTTTCACAACATATAGTGAGTAATTCTTATTAAAAGTGCATTTATGCTTTAATCATAAACTTAATTCAAAAATATTATTATGAATATTGAGTAAATCTTTGTGCTATGTTATAATTATAAATATTTACAAGGTTTAAATTTAATATTTTAAACTATGATGGAGAGAGTAGTCAAAATGTACTTTAAGGGAGAGCGAACCCTAGACTGTAAGTTTGCTTAAGGAAGTTTTGTATGAAGTTCACTCTGGAGTTCTAGTTGTGAAATAATAGTAGTAACTAGCGGGGAATCGATAAATTTTCGAGTGAGTTATAGTTAAACTATAACTAACTAGGGTGGTAACGCGGATTAAGTTCGTCCCTTTTTGGGGCGGACTTTTATTTTTGCCTGATTATATAAGAGGAGGAAGATTGATGAAGGAAAAATTAGAACTTATAAAAATGAAGGCTTTAGAAGAATTGAAGGAAGCTGTAAATAAAGATTCTATTGAAAGCTTAAGAGTAAAGTATTTAGGTAAAAAGGGTGAGCTTACAGCTATATTAAGAGGCATGGGTAACTTAAGTGCTGAGGAGAGACCAATAGTTGGTAAGGTTGCAAATGAAGTAAGAGAAGAAATAGAAAATATAATAGTTGCAGCCTTAGAAGGTATTAAAAACAAGGAAAAGAGTGAAAGATTAAAAAATGAGGTTATAGATATTTCTATGCCAGGTATTAAGCAAACTATAGGTAAAAAACATCCCTTAGAGTTAACCCTAGACAAAATAAAAGATATATTTATATCAATGGGTTTTGCCATAGAAGAAGGCCCAGAGGTTGAGTATGATCACTATAATTTTGAGGCATTAAATATACCCAAGGATCACCCAGCTAGAGGAGAACAAGATACATTTTACATTAATGATAATATAGTTTTAAGAACTCAAACTTCACCAGTTCAAGTTAGAACAATGGAAAAGAAGGAGTTACCTATAAAAATGATATCACCAGGTAAGGTTTACAGATCAGATGCAGTGGATGCAACACATTCACCAATCTTTTATCAAGTAGAAGGATTAGTCATTGGTAAGGGAATAACTTTTGCTGATTTAAAGGGAACTCTAGAACTATTTGTTAAGCAAATGTTTGGTGATAAAATGGAAACTAAATTTAGACCCCATCATTTTCCATTTACTGAACCTTCTGTTGAAATGGATGCTACATGTTTTGTGTGTAAGGGTGAGGGGTGTAAAGTCTGTAAAGGTGAAGGATGGATTGAAATCCTAGGTGCTGGAATGGTACATCCACAGGTTCTTACCAATTGTGGCATAGACCCAGAGGAATATAGTGGATTTGCATTTGGATTTGGATTAGATAGAATGGTTATGCTGAATTATGGTATCGATGATATAAGACAGTTATATGAAAGTGACATGAAATTCTTAAATCAATTTTAACTGTATTCCTTATATTGCAAATAAAATATAAGAAATTTCAACAGTACTTTATACATGGAAAATAATGAATAAGTACTTTTAACTACATTTATTACATGCAAAACAATGTACAGAAAAATATATATTATTTATGAATGAGTTTGTAATAGATAGCGATTAAATGGATATTTAATTTATAGACTTTACAAAATTTTTACTATGGAGGTTTTGAGATGAAAGCACCAATTCAATGGTTAAATGATTATGTTAATATAGATGTATCTCCAAAGACCTTAGGAGATGCACTTACTTTAAGTGGTTCTAAGGTTGAAGGAATAGAAATTACAGGTGATGAGATTACTAATGTTGTAACAGGTAGAATAGAAAAAATTGAATCTCATCCAGAAGCTGATAAATTGGTTGTATGTGATGTAAATATAGGAACAGAACATATTCAAATAGTAACAGCTGCTACTAATATGAAGGAGCAGGATGTAGTCCCCGTTGCACTACATGGTTCAACACTTCATGGAGGACTTAAAATCAAAAAAGGAAAATTAAGGGGAGTTCTCTCCCAAGGAATGTTTTGTTCAGAGGCAGAGCTTGGATTAGCTGATGAAAAAGATGTTGATGGATTAATGATACTTGCTGTAGATACAGTTTTAGGTGAGGATATTAAAAAGGTTTTAGGATTAGAAAGTGCCGTAATAGACTTTGAAATAACTTCGAATAGGCCAGATTGCTTGGGTTTAATAGGTATTGCAAGAGAAGTAGCGGCTACATTGGGAACCACGTATAAAAGACCTAGTGGTGCTTTTACTTGTGATGCAGATGGCAATATAAATGATGATTTAAAAGTAGAAGTAAAAGATAGAAAATGTGTAAGGTATATGGCTCGAGAAGTGAAGAATATAAAAATTGTACCTTCTCCAAAGTGGATGCAAGATAGACTACTAGAAGCTGGAGTTAGACCAATAAATAATATTGTTGATATAACTAATTTTGCTATGCTTGAGTTTGCACAACCAATGCATGCTTTTGATATTAGAGATTTAAGTGGCAAGAAAATTATCGTTGAAAATGCAAATATTGGAGAAAAGTTTGTAACATTAGATGGTGAAGAAAGAAATTTAGATAGTGATGTACTTTGTATTAAGGATGCAGATAAAACTATTGCAATAGCTGGTATTATGGGAGGCTTAAATTCAGAAGTTAAAGAGGATACAGCTACAATAATTCTTGAATGTGCTAGTTTTGAGCCAGTTAATATAAGAAACTCTTCTAAAAGATTGGGTTTAAGAACTGAATCATCTTCAAGATTTGAAAAAGAAATAGATCCAAATGGTGTAGTACTTGCTATGGATAGAGCTTGTTCTTTAATTCAAGAATTAGGTGCAGGGGAAATAGTAGAAGGAACTATAGATATATATACAAATAAAAAAGAAAGTTATAAAGTTAAAGTTAGTGCTAGTTGGATAAATGCTTTCTTGGGTACTGATATTCATGTGGCAAAAATGAAGCAATGTTTAGATAGTTTAGATCTAGATACAGAAGTAGAAGGCGATACTTTAATAGTTACGTCACCTACGTTTAGATGCGATATAGCTATTAGAGAAGATATTGCCGAGGAAATTGCAAGAATATACGGATATAATAAAATACCAGCTACCATTCCAAGTTGTGAAACTTTAAAAGGTGGTAAAAATGCAAAACAGCTTTTAGATGATAAAGTTATAGAATCTATGTTAGCCAGTGGATTAAATCAATCTATTAGTTATTCATTTGTTAGTCCAAAGATATTTGATAAGTTATTAATAGCTAAGGATTCACCTATGAGAAATGTTGTTAAGATTAAGAATCCATTAGGGGAAGATTATAGTGTTATGAGGACAACATCTATATCATCTATGATGGAATCACTTGGTAGAAATTATAATAGAAGTAATGAATCAGCTTCTTTATTTGAAATTGGTAAGGTATATATCCCAGATGAGGATACAAATAAAATACCATATGAGAAAAATATAATTACAATAGGTATATATGGTGGTGTTGATTATTTAAATTTAAAGGGAATAGTTGAAAATTTATTGGATAATTTAGGTGTTAAAAACCCAAGTTTTAGAAGAGAAGAGGGGAATCCAAGTTTCCATCCAGGAAAAACTGCATCATTATATGTAAGAAATAAGTTTGTTGGTGTTATTGGTGAAGTTCATCCCGATGTAGCTGAAAACTTTGATATTGAGGAAAGATCCTATATTGCTGAATTAGATTTAGATTTATTATATGAAGCTTCTAATTTAGAGAAAAAGTATAAAGCTCTTCCTAAGTTTCCAGCTGTAACAAGAGATATAGCTATTTTAGTTGATGATACTGTACTTGTTCAAGAAATAGATGAAATTATTAGAAAAGCTGGAGGAAATATATTAGAAAGCATTAAGTTATTTGATGTATATAAAGGAAAACAAATACCAGAAGATAAAAAAAGTATAGCATATGCTTTAGTTTATAGAGCAGAGGGAAAAACTCTAAAAGATGAAGAGGTAGGCAAGGTACATGATAAAATATTAAGATCTTTAGAGCATAAACTAGGTGCGGTATTAAGATAATTGTAGAGTAATAATAAGTTCATATGACTCATCTATATTAAATGTAGTTATATGGACTTTTTTTATAATCATTAACTTTACTTAAATAAAATTTGTTTTTTTATGGTTAATAAGATATAATTTAAGTATATATAATGAAATAATTGCAATGTTATTTACTTAAATCAGTTTGATATGGGGTGCTTATAATGAATAGAATAACTGTCATTATTGATGATGTTGAATATAATTTAAAGGGTAATGAGGATGAAGGATATTTACATAGAGTTGCGCTCTATGTTGACAAAAGAATAAGAAACATAAAGTCTAAAAATGAAAAATTAAGTATAAGCTCAGCATCTGTTTTAACAGCTGTAAATATTGCAGATGATATGCTTAAAAGCCAAGAAGTATATACAGAGTTATTAAATAGTTATAAATTATTAGAAGAGCAGCAAAGTGATATAAAAAAACAGAGAGATTCATTAAAGTCTTATGTTGAAGAATTAGAGAGTAAAAATCAACAGTTAAACTTAAAGTTAAAGGATGCAATGAATAGTGATGAAATTAAATCCAAAACTGAGGAGATTAAAAGAGAGTTAGAAGTAGTTAGAATAGAATTTCAATCATTGAAAGATAAAAGTGATAAGGAAATAAAATCTTTACAGGAAAAAAATTATATTCTAGAGCAAGAAAAGGAAGACATAGAGAAAAATGCAACAATATCTAAAGAAGAAGAAAGAGAAAAAAAAATCTGTGAGTATGAAGAAGAAATTTTAAATACAAGAGAGATCTATGATAATAAAATAGCCTTAGTAAAGAGAGAACAGGAAAATTTAATTAATCATATTAAAGAGGAAGAAAAGGTAAATCTTACAAAATGTTTAGAAGAAAAAGAAAGGGAAATTAAGTTGATTGAAGAAGCCTATAATAATCATACTAATAAATTTAATCAAGAACACAGACAAGTGCTTGAGGATACATTAAATGATTATAATAGAAGAATATCTGTGTTAAAGAGTGAAGTGAATCATATGGAGGGAGAAGCAAAGAAGTATAAGACTTTATATGATAATAATAAGGAACAGGGAAACAGTTCAAAATTTCAAGTTCAAAATTATAAATTCAAGGTATTAGAATTAGAAAATAAAATTAGTGAACAATCTATAGAACTAGCTAGGGAAAAAAAGATGAGACATGCTTTGATAAAAAAATAAATTTTATAGTAAGCTGTTTATCGTTTAACTATGATAAATGGCTTTTTTAATTTTTCATATTAATATATTACAAATTATGAGGTATAATGATATTGAAAGAAATTTATAGGAGGGTACTAATGAAAAAGATAGAATTATTAGCTCCAGCAGGAAGTTTTGAAAGTCTTATAGCGGCAGTTCAAAGTGGGGCTGATGCTGTCTACTTAGGTGGAAGTAAGTTTTCAGCTAGAGCTTATGCTAGCAATTTTGATGAAGCAGAGATGAGCAGGGCTGTTGAATATTGTCATGGGTATGGTGTGAAAGTATATATAACAATAAATACCCTTTTAAAAGATAAGGAAATAAAAGAGGCTTTGGAATATGCAAAGTTTTTATATAGAATAGGTGTAGATGCATTAATTGTACAGGATACAGGATTGGTATTTTTAATAAAACAGTGTATACCAGAATTTGAAATACATGCTTCTACTCAGATGAGTATACATAATGGAGAAGGAGCTTTGTTTTTGAAAAATCTAGGCTTCGAAAGAATTGTATTATCAAGAGAGTTAAATTTGGAAGATATAAATTATATTTCAAAGGATTTAGGAGTGGAAACAGAGGTTTTTGTTCATGGAGCTTTATGCATTTGTTACTCTGGTCAGTGCATAATGAGTAGTGTAATAGGTGGAAGAAGTGGAAATAGAGGAAAGTGTGCACAAACATGTAGACTGCCTTATAAGTTATATGGTAAGAAAACTAAGGTTGAAAAAGATGGATATATTATGAGTCCTAAGGATATATGTACCATAGAAAACATTAAGGAATTAATAGAAAGTGGTACCTCATCACTTAAAATTGAGGGAAGAATGAAGAGACCTGAATATGTTGCAGGGGTAGTTTCTATATATAGAAAGTCTATAGATAGTTATTATAATAATACTTTATTTAATCTTGAGGAAGAAAAAAGGACGCTTACTCAATTGTTTAATAGAGAAGGATTTTCTAAGGCTTATCTTTTAGGTAATGTAGGCAGAGATATGATGGCTTACAAAACCCCTAAAAATACTGGAGTATTTTTAGGGAAGGCAAATCATGATGGCACTATATTACTTAAGGAACCAATCGTAGTAAAAGATGGTGTGCGAATAGATGATACTGGATTTACGGTAAGTAGGATACTAATAAAGAAAAAAGAAGTTGATAGGGCCAATATAGGTGATATAGTTAAGCTAATACCAAGTGAATATAAATCAGGGGATATGCTTTATAGAGCAGCGGATAATGAGTTGCTTTTAGAACTTGCAAAGTCTTATAAGAATTCATATGAAAGAAAAATAGGATTAAGTGGTAAATTTACTTTTAAGATAGATGAAGCAATGAAGTTGGAAGTGGAATTTAATGGAAAAGAATTTATAGCTAAAGGGGAAATAGTTCAAGCGGCTTTAAAGAAACCATTAGAGAAAGATAAAATAGAAAAAAATATATATAAGGCCGGGGAAACCGCTTTAAAAATAGAAAAAATTGAATTTGTACATTTTGACGAAGGATTTGTACCAGTAGCATCTATAAATGAAATAAGAAGAACAATTATAGAGAAGATAGAGGAGTATACTGAAAAATCTAATAAAAGAAGTCTTAATGATATAGCTTCAGAAGGTGTGAATTATGCCCCGGTAAATCAATCTATGCCTGAACTAATTGTAACACTTCAAAGAGAAGAGCAGTTAAGGGCAGTGGAGGAACTAGGTATTAAGGATGTAGCAATTAATATATTTAATATGAGAGGAAATGTAGACCTAGGGAATCTTAATATAGATAATATTTACTTGAAGGTACCTAATGTAATAAGAGACAAGGAATTTAAGGCTGTAGCTTCAGAAATAGAAAAGAATCTTCATAGAATTAAGGGCATAATCACTGGGAATATGGGTATAATCAATAAATTCAGTGGAAAAACTATAATATATGGAGACTACAAGATGAATTCATTGAATAGTTTCTCACATAAGTTCTACACTGAGATAATTAATGGCGTATATTTAAGTGCAGAATTAAATAGAGCAGAATTAATCAATATAGGAAAGAAATCTCCTGCTAATTCCTGTGGTGTAATTATTTATGGAAGATATGAACTTATGGTATCTGAGTATTGTCCTATAGGCTCTATATACGGTGGAAAATCAAAAGAAAACAAGTGCAGTGGTGCTTGTACATTGGATGATTATGTTCTTATAGATAGAAAGGGCGAAGAATTTATAATAGATGTAGATAGAGCTTGTAGAAGCTATATATATAATAATGTACCGGTTAACCTTTTTCCGTACACTAATGAGTTAAGGAAAAATAATATAAAATCATTTAGAATAGATTTTATTAATGAAGGCTATGAACAATGCAAGAGAATTTTAAGTGGCTTTATTAATAACTCCTTCAATGAAGAAGTTGAGAATTACACAAGAGGACATTACAAAAGAGGAATTGAGTAACTAATTGTTTTAAAATACCTTTGAAAGATAGGTGAGTTTTATATGAATGAAAAATCTTTAAGAGTCCTTGAATTTAACAAGATAAAAGAAGTTTTAAAGAAATATGTACATACAATGGCAGCTAAAGATATTGTTTCAGAGTTAAAACCTTATGATAATATATATGAGGTAAAAGAGCATTTAGAAGAAACCGATGAGGCACTTAGACTTATAATGAAGAAGGGTGCAGCACCATTTGAGGGGATATATGATGTAAGAGAGGCTTTGAGTAGGGTAGGTAAAGGATCAACACTTATACCAGATCAACTACTTAAGATTGCACAGATATTAAAATCCTCAAGGAACTTTATTGAGTATGTTTCTCATAAAAATGAAGAAGAAGGATATAGAGTATTAAAAGATATATGCGAAGGAATAACACCTTTAAAGAGAATAGAAGATAAGATTTTTAATGCAATAATTGGAGAAGATGAATTATCAGATAGGGCCAGTGATAAGCTTTATTTACTGAGGAAGTCATTAAAAGAGAAAAGTGGGTCTATCAAGGAAAAAATAAATTCATTAGTAAGAGCTAACTCTGCATACTTACAGGAAAGTCTATATACTATTAGAGGTGATAGATACGTAATACCGGTAAAAGCAGAATATAAGGGAGCGGTACCTGGACTTGTACATGATCAAAGTTCTTCAGGTGCTACATTATTTATTGAGCCTATGGGACTTGTCAACTTAAATAATGAAATTAAAGAAATCAAACTAAAAGAAAAGGCTGAAATTGAGAGAATATTAGCTGAGTTATCTAGAGAAATTTATCAGAATATAAAGCAAGTAGATACAAATGCTAAAATCATATGGGAACTTGATTTTATATTTGGTAAGGCAAAATATGCTTCGGAAATAAATGCTATAAAACCAATTGTTAATAATGAAGGAATAATTGATGTGGTAGAGGCAAGACATCCACTTATAAATAGGGAGACTGTTGTTGCTAATGATTTCTATTTAGGAAATGATTTTAATTCCTTAGTTATAACAGGGCCTAATACAGGGGGTAAAACTGTAACTATAAAAACTATTGGGTTAATCCAATTAATGGCATTGAGTGGTCTTTTAATACCAGCTAGAGATAATTCTGTTGTGGCATTCTTTAAGGATGTATTTGCAGATATTGGAGATGAACAAAGTATTGAACAGAATTTATCAACTTTTTCCTCTCACATGACTAATATTGTTAATATAATTGAGAATGCAGATGAAACATCACTAGCTATATTTGATGAGCTTGGTGCGGGGACAGATCCAACTGAAGGGGCTGCATTAGCTATATCAATCTTAGAAAATTTAAGAGGTAGAAATTGTAGGATAGTAGCTACAACTCATTATAGTGAACTTAAGGGATATGCACTAAAAACAGTTGGCGTTGAAAATGCATCCGTTGAATTTGATGTGAAAACCTTAAGACCGACTTATAGATTATTAATAGGTGTGCCTGGTAAGTCTAATGCCTTTGAAATATCAAAACGATTAGGACTTCCTGAATATATTATAGAAAGTGCCAAAGGTAATATATCAGAGGATACCTTAGAGTTTGAAAATTTGATTCAAACACTTCAAGATAAGAACATAGTAGCAGAGAGAAATGCAAGAGAATCTCAGTTATTAAAAAATGAAGTTCAAAAGCTAAAATTGAGCTATGATGAAAAATTAGATAAGCTTAAAAATACTAGGGAAAAGATTATGCAAGAGGCTCAAGTAGAAGCTAAGAGACTTTTGAAGAATACAAAAGAAGAAGTAGATGAAATCATCAAAAGTGTTAAGAAACTTGAAAATGAAGGATATTCATCTTCACGTCAAAAGTTAGATGAGCAAAGGTCGAAGATTAAGGGTAAGATTAACTCTATTGAGGAACTTTCATCAATAAAAGAAGGTAATAAGGGAATAAAGTTAGTTAATGTTACACCAGGTATGGAGGTGTTATTTATAACTTTAAATCAAAAGGTTACAGTACTTTCAGATATAGATAAAAAGGGTGAAGTTCAAGTTCAAGCAGGTATAATGAAAATTAGTGTTAAGCTTGAAAACTTAAGAGCTATAGAACCCGGTAAGCAAAGTAAAGAAGAAAGAAAGTATGCTAAAAAAGAATTGAAGTTAAGGATGGCTAATATTTCTACCTCTGTAGACTTAAGAGGTATGGATTCAGAAGAAGCTATTTATGCAACTGATAAGTATTTAGATGAGGCTTATATGGGTGGACTAGGTGAGGTAACAGTTATTCATGGTAAGGGTACTGGAGTACTTAGAAAATCTATAACTGATATGTTAAGAAGACATCCACATGTTAAGACATCAAGAATAGGAAGTTATGCAGAGGGTGGTACTGGGGTTACTGTTGTAGAACTTAAAGTATAGATTTAATAAATCTATAGATATGTCTCTTAGTACCGTATCTAATACTGTAGAGCTTGAATAAAAAGATATATAGTTAATAAGGATAAATTATAAAAGTAAAGGTAATGTCACCTATTCTAACATGGTGGCATTTACTTTGTTTTTAGGTAATATTTTAGGCAATATTTCCAGGCTACATAGTATACTAGATTATATAGGGGAGTTAAGATGATTTTAATTAGTGCTTGTTTATGCGGTGTTAACTGCAAGTATAATGGGAAAAGCAATTATAATAAGGCAATAGAAGACTTAGTAAAGTTAAGGAAGGCTATTATTCTTTGTCCTGAGCAATTAGGTGGGCTTACTACTCCAAGAAGATGTTGTGAAATAAAAGATGGAAGTGGAGAGGATGTTTTACATGGGAGAGGTAAGGTTATAAATAATCTTGGTGAGGATATTACAGAGAATTTTACTAGAGGGGCGGAAGAGGCATTAAGAATAGCTAAACTTTATAATGTTGAATATGCAATTTTAAAGAAAAAGAGTCCATCATGCGGTTATGGAGAAATTTATAATGGAAACTTCACGGGAGAAGTTATCAGTGGAAATGGAGTTACTGCGGAACTATTAAGTGAAAATAATATAAAAGTTTTCAATGAAGATAATTATAAGCCTGAATTATTCATGAAATTAGATTATGCATTCTAATTGCAATAAATTGGAATGTATCTTTCTTTTTTTTGAGGTTTTAAGTTAATATTGATAAATATTTAGTAAGTAAAAAATTAATAACGTGATATAATAAAAATCATAGGTTGGTAGGAATAGTAGTAAAAATAAATATGTAGTTATAAAATTTACACTAGAAGGAAATAATCCTGATTATAAGAATTCTATAATGACAATGATGACAATTAATGATAAGAAATTAAAGCAAATAAGAAGAAATAAAACAATCTTATATGATACACTATAAATTATTTACAACCTATTATGAGAGTGATATAATAAAAATATAAAGAGAATAGAATAGTATTCAAAAGAATACAAATACTATATAGGTATTTTGAGGTGGTAAAATTCGTGGAAACCACACACCATTGTAAAATGGTCAAAAGAGATGTAGGAGAACGCCACGCCTACCAATATACCAAAGTTATAAAAGAGTAGATGATTTATCTACTCTTTTATTTTTTTAATTATTAATAACTATTTAATTTCTAGTATGTTAAAAATCATTAGCGCTGTTAAAGCATTGATTTTACTACATCAAATTTGCTTAACGTTGTAAATCCGCATTTTGCTGACGCTACACCTTAATGAAGGAAAATATAGTTATAATGAAGTTGT
>JAVXGR010000023.1:0-22010 GCA_036657335.1 Clostridium sp.
ATAACTGCTAAATGGGTTAGCTTTTCCTTATTATCCATAATAACTTGTTCTAATTTACACATATCTATAGCTGCTATAGCTGAACTGTCAAATTCAATATAATTCATTCCATAAACACTTGCTATATCACACATTCTCTTTCCATAAGCACCATTATTTACAATAAGAACTGAACCCTCTCCAACTACAGAGCTTAACATAGATTCTACAGCAGCTGTTCCTGAACCACCAAAAATAACTGTAGTATATTTATCTAATGCTCCAACAAACTCTGTAAGTCCCTTAGCTACAAATTCCATAACATCTCCAAATTCTTGTTCCCTTGGACATATATCAGGTATTACCTGTGCCATTTTAACAGAATCTGTAGTTGTAGCTGGTCCTGGATTTAATAAAACATTTCTTTTAATATCCATTGCTTTCCCCCTATTTCTTTAAGAAATTCATTAATGCTTCTTTATTTTCTATGGTAGTTGTAGTTGGTCTACCTAAATCAGCTCTTGAACCCTTATTAACTTTTATCTCTAAGAATGCAGGCCCCTTGCATATAGATAATTTTCTCATGTTATCCTTTAATTCAGCCTTAGTTGAAGATGTAAATACCTCTTTATATCCACATCCTCTTGCAATCTCTTCTATATTAATGCTAAATCCTACAGTAGGTTGCCCTCCAACTGAATCATGAGCACCATTATTAATCACTACATGCTTAAAATTATCTACATCTTGAGATGCTATAATTGCCATACCGCCTAAATGCATCAAAGCTGCTCCATCTCCATCTAAACAATATACGTCTCTATCCTTCTTATTCAAAGCAATTCCTAAGGCAATTTGAGACGCGTGTCCCATAGAACCAACAGTTAAGAAATCTTTTTCATGTCCCTCATTTCTTTTCTCTCTAAGTTCAAACAACTCTCTTGATGCCTTACCCGTAGTTGAAACAATAGTATCCTTTTCTTTAATATAATCTAATAAAACCTCTATAGCTTGCTCTCTATTCATTTCATAGTTAGTAATTACTTTATTTTTTAATTTATAATCTGTAAATGTATTTTTTCTAATAACAATAGCATATGCCTCTTTATTAGCAGTCATATATTCAACAGCTTCATCTATTACCTGTTTTGCATCTTCATCACTATGGTTTTCACTTAATACAGAGTATTTAACCCCCATAGTTTTTAAAAGTTCTAGGGTAATTAATCCTTGTTTTTTATGTTGAGGTTCATCCTTTTTATCTGGCTCCCCCCTCCATCCCACAATTAAAAGTGCAGGTATACTATATACTAATGCATCTGTTAATGATGCTAAGGGATTTACTATATTTCCAAGTCCAGAGTTTTGCATATAAACTACTGGTATATTTCCTGTAGCAAGATAATGACCAGCTGCCATCCCAAGAGCATTTCCTTCATTTGCAGCTATAATATTTTTACTTTTATCTACATTATCAGTTAAATATGCGCATAGATTTTTTAACAAGGAATCTGGAACGCCGGTAAAAAACTCTATACTATTATCTTTTAAGTGTTTATAAAAAACCTCAGTATTTACCATTCCTAGTTTCCTCCTGGTATTAGGTGTAATATCTCTTTTATAGGCATACAATAATCTGCTGAAGCTTCTAGTGATCTTTCATTTAATAAAATAGATTCTGCTGTGTTCTTCATAGCCGGATATGCACTTCTCACTAAATGATTGGCATGTATAACTACATTAACTCCAGCTTCCATTAACTCTGTTTCAGTTAAATGATTATATGATGTAGGCACTACTATTATTGGAACATTTTTGCCTAACTTGCTAAATTTATTACAGAATTCTATTATCTCTGATCCATCTTTTTCTTTACTATGAATCATAATTCCATCTGCACCAGCCTCAACATAAGCTTCTGCTCTCTTTAATGCATCTTCCATACCAGCCTTTAATATTAAACTTTCTACTCTTGCAATAATCATAAAGTCATTAGTTACTCTTGCATGTTTTCCTTCCTTTATTTTTTCACAGAAATGCTCTATAGTATCTTGAGTTTGTGAAGCATCCGTGCCAAATAAAGAGTTCTTTTTAAGACCAACTTTATCCTCTATTATTATTGCAGATATACCTAATCTTTCTAATGTTTTCACAGTATAAACAAAATGCTCTATTTTACCACCTGTATCACCATCTAAAATTATAGGTTTTGTAGTTACTTCTAAGACTTCATTTATTGTGTTTAATCTAGAAGTTACGTCAACTAATTCAATATCAGGTTTTCCCTTAGCAGTAGAATCACATAGAGAACTTATCCACATTGCATCAAACTCTCTTATCTTTCCATCTTTTTCAACCTTAGTTTTTTCTGCTATTAAACCTGTAAGTCCATTATGTGCTTCTATAACTCTTATTATAGGTTTCATATTTAATAATTCTTTTAATTTTTTCATTCTCTTTTGAGGAGTTGTTCCAATACCTACGATGATATTTTCTAATTTACTTATAGATACACCCTTTGTGTATTTAACTTCAACTAACTCACCATTCCATTCTTTTAAAACATCTATAACTCTTTGTCTTAAATTTTTCTGAAGTCCCTCTTTCCAATCATCCCCATGAACAACGTAATCTGGTTTTAATTTAATTAAATTAGGAACCTGATCCAATGTTTCTTGTGGTATAACCTCTGAAACTCCTTTTATATTTTCTACAACTTTCTTTCTATCTTCATAACTTAACAAAGGTGTTCTGAAATACTCTGATATTACTTCATCAGTATGTAATCCTATAATTACCTCTCCAAGTTTTCTTGCCTCTTCTATAATGTTTAAATGACCATGATGAATTATATCTGCACTCATTGCAACGTATACTTTTTTCATAAATACCTCTCCCTTAATTTCATATTATTTCAAGTAACGTTCATTTTTTGAACGTGTTCATATTTTGAACTAATTATAATCCTTATTATCACATTATTCAATAGCTTTATTAAATTGTTTACAAATTATCAATATTTGTTTTCTATATATATTAAAGAAAGGCTATTGATAATCTTCATATCAATAGCCTTTCTCCTTATAAATGTTAATTTCAAAAATTATCTTACCTATCAAACATATAGGATTTTATAACTCCAAATACTTCTCTAAGATAAAAATTAGGATCTAAGGGCTTATAACCTGGCGCGGGTTGCCTGTATACTTCAAATCCACATCTTTCCCCTAACATTTTAGCTCTAAACATATGAAATCCATTAGTTATAACTGTTAACTTTATATTTTCTCTTTTATCCATGGTACTTAGCTTTTCATATGAAAACTTAAAATTTTCAAAGGTACTAGTGGATTTATCCTCAACTATAATCATATCCTCTTTAATCCCATTATCCAAAAGATATTTCTTCATTGCAGAAGCTTCTGTAATATCTTCATCTTCACCCTTACCACCTGATACCACTACCTTTATATCTGGGTTATCTACTATGTACTCAACCCCCTCTTCCATTCTATTTATAAGTGTTGTAGACATTTGAGATCCTCTTAATCCTGCTCCTAATATAATTACATAATCAGGCTTTTCATTATCACTTGTGACTCCATTATATATAATTAAAGCTTCCAATGCTGAGAAAAATACTATTCCTATTAATGCTATTATCAAGAGATATTTTTGTAGTCCAATAGGGATTTTATCTATAATAGATTTACTTGGATTCAACCTATCTAAGCCAAATCCTATAGCAGTTATTCCTATTATAATCCATATATATGAAAAACTTATGGCTCCTGCAGCAGTGATTAAAATCAAATAATAACTTATACATATTATACCTAACACTATAAAGATTTTTCCCATGAGCCCACGTCTTTCCTTCCCCATAATACTACCCCCCAATTTTATAACTAACAATTGTTTACAATATCTTTCCACAGATGTTAACATCTTTATATTTTTAATTTACCTAGTAAATACCCATGTATCCGCAATTGATAATAATTCATTATACTCATAATCCTCTAAACTAAATTTCTTTAGGTCTTCAACCTTATCGATTTTATTTTCCATAATAAATCTTGTCATAAGACCTCTTGCTCGTTTAGCATACACAGTTATAACCTTATATACTCCCCCCTTTAACTCTTTAAATACTGGGGTTACTACCCTAAACTCCTTTGAAATATCTTTTACCCTTGCAGCCTTTGAATATTCATCAGAAGCTAAATTTATTAACACCTTTTCATTGGATATAGCAATTTCTTTAACTAGCTCATCTTTTATGCTTTCTCCCCAATACTCATATAAGTTTTTACCTCTACTGTTAGGAAGTTTTATTAACATTTCTAGTCTATACTCTTTGATTAAATCCAAAGGTCTTAAAATACCATAAAGACCTGAAAGTATTCTAAGGTGGCTCTGTGAAAACTCTATAGCATCTTTATTTAAGCTATATGGATCCATGGCCTTATAGGCTTCACCCTCATATGAGAATAATGCAGCCTTCCTATGATTTTTTAAGTTCACATCAAAATCTTGAAACCTTGTAAAGTTTAAAATAGCCAAGGTTTCACTTATATTCATAAGCTTCATTAAATCACTTATCTCATATTTTTCAAGTTCTAATATTAACTCCTGCACTTCATTGAAATACATAGGTTCCGTATACTGTAAATCCAAGTCTATTTTATCATGAAAATTCAATCCCTTAGTTGGTGATAATAGTGTAATCATATACTTATATATTTGTAGTTAACCTAAGTGCCCTACATCTCCTTATTAAATAATTTCTTCGTATACCATATATTATAAATGATATTTACAAATAAAATATGTGAAAACTTAATTAATATTTAATAATACTTAAAAGAAAGTCCCCTAAGATACATTATATATCTTAGGGAACTTAAACTACTACTAGATTAACATTCTTTTGTTTCCTTTTAAATACTCTCTCTTTTTCTTTTTATATCTAAAAACAACAACGCTAATCCTAATAAAATTAATATACTTCCATATTTATATGGTGTTATATCAATTCCTGTCTTTGGAAGTTCTTCCTTAGAATCTGAATTGCTATTATCTACATCAGATTCTTCAGTTATCCCTGGTTTTTCAATTACCTCTTCTTTTTCTGGTACCTCTTCTTTTTCTGGTACCTCTTCTTTTTCTGGTACCTCTGGTACTCCAGGTACTATAAGTACTTCCTTCTCGTTTAACACTTCAAGAAGTAAATTATTATTTTTAAATTCAAATATTCCTTCTAGTTTACTTAAAACTGGTGCTACCACTAAGCTTGCTTTTCCCTCATTGATAACTTTGTTAACTCTAAATTCTATATCCGAACTTAAAACCTTATACCCTTCTACCTTTATTTCTCTTAATGAATATGAACCCTCTTTACTAAATAGGTAAGATGCTTTTCCATTAATATCGGTGATTACTTTAGTTACTTCTTCACCTGATTCTAAATCCTTTAATATAAACTCAACGTTATCCAAAGGAAGTCTTGTATCCTTATCAAGCTTTATTATTTGTAATTTTGCTGGTATAATTTCTGGAACTACAGGCTCTCTCAAATTATCCACAATCACCGTAGTTTCCCTCTTTATAGAATCCAAAACTACATTAATTATGCCATCTGCCAATAATAAGTATCCATTTGGCGCCTTAGTCTCTTCTATAGTATAAGCTCCTAAAGGTAGGTCTGTTATTATAGCCTTTCCTTCTGAATTAGTCGTAATAACCCTTGATACTCCATGTTCACTAGAAGTTACCCTAAATTCTGCACCTTCTAATAAAGCATGATTCTCTTTATCTCTTTTAACTATAGTTATTGTACCTTTTATAGCTGTATTTTCAACAGTAATATTCGGTTCAATAGCATCTTTAGTAGGTAGGATTATTGGTATTTTAACCCCCGAAAGTTCATATCCTGTAGGTGCTTCTACCTCTTGTACATAATAGGTTCCAGCATTTAAGCCTTCCACTCTTAAGCTTCCATCTACTTGTAACGCTCTAAGCTCAATACCTTCATTATTTAATAGTATAAACTTAGCATTTAATAATTTACTGTGATTATCACTGTCAACTTTGTTAATTACAAAACTATAGGTTGGCTCTATTACTTTTACGTCTACTTTATTACTAATAGTTGGTTTTCCCAAATTATTAAAATCCATTGTTGCTATGTTTTCTATAATATCTGGTACTAATTCTGATTTAACTATTTTACTATTTATAACTAGTTGTATTTCTTTACCTTCTAAATTAGTAAAATCTTTTATTTCATGTTTAACTAAATTTCCTACACTTTCATTAGTTCCTATTTCTTCTCCATCAACCTTCAGCATACTACCCACTACTTCTAAACTTTCATGAATGTTATCCTCTATAACTAATGAGGTTATTCCTGTTAAATCATTTTGTAGTACTGCTTTTACTGTCCAGTTGATTTCTTCCCCAATCTCTTTTGTAACTATGGTTTTATCAGCTTCCTTAGTTACTGTTAAAGTTGGTATCTTATTATTAGAAACATTTTTTGTTACTTCCAATCCATCAGCACTTGGTAATACAACTGGTATTTCTGCTGTGCTTAGTATGTATCCTTCTGGAGCCTTTGTTTCTACTAAATAATATGTTCCTTTAGAAAGTCCTGTTATTTCTAAACCTTCCCCTGGTACTACTATATTTTCATAACCAGGTACTACTTGCTTAGTTGTATCTAGTAGTTTAAACTCTGCTCCACTTAATGATTGATTATTCTCATCAATCTTATTTATTTTGAATTTGTAACCTTCAGTTATATTAACTACAACTTCGTCTCTTCTTGTACATCCGTGTCCATCTTTTACAATAACCTCAAAAATTATTTTGGACCCATCAACTACACTAGTACTTGATAAATCTATCAATGGATTCTCCTTAACAACTTCCTCTAGAGGTATAGTTACACCGTATCCTTCTTTAACTGACCATGCATAAGTGTATCTTCCGTCTCCTCCTTGAGATGTAGGTTCTCCTCCTAAGGTTATAGACTCTTCATTATTTACGTTTTTATCTACTCCTGCATCTACTTTTAAAGAAGCAGATAATTTTTCTATTTTATTGTGGTCTAATATAAGTGATTTACTTTCCGTTTTACCACTTGTAGAATATGAAACATCTACTGTGGAATCATTATTTACATCTAAATTAGTGGTTCCACTAGAATATACACTATCATTTTTAGGTAATAGCTGATATTTAATAGTGTTTAACTCATTTTTGCATTCTTGATTCGATAATGTAACTTTAATTTCATTTCTTACATTATCAAAAGTAGCTTTTATTCCCTGAGTTGGATCAACTGGATAATGATACATGCCATCTAATGGAATTATTTGCCCATTTACCTTAATAGCATCATATACATTTACCCCATTTTCATCCTCACTTCTAAATGTGCCTAATGTGAAATTTTCTATAACATCTTCAGTAAACTTTTCTGTAATAGTAATTTCCCCATTACCCTTTATTTTATTGAACAAATTATTTAAATGTGCTAATATTTTTTCTTCCACAATAGTAGAACTTGTATCTATAATTTGATTTTCTTTTGGTATAAATGCATCAAAGACTGCTTCTGTAGCTGGTCTATCCTCTTCTCCCCCATGTAATAATGATAATCCTATATAATTAGCTCCTGGCATTACTGCTTTCATTTCTTTAGCAGTATTTACTGTTGCTTCTATAATATCATCACCATATATAACCTCTGGATCAACCGCAACATTTGCTCCTCCATCTGTAACCAACATTACATTCATATCTCTATTATATGTAGGAGGGTTAATGCCATTTAAAGTCTCTATTCCATGTTTTATTCCAGCTTCAATATTAGTACTTCCCCCAATAAATTGTTCTAAGGGGGCGGGATACCCATTGTGGTCTATTCCATAAATGTTATTCATATTTTCATCTATTATTGTTTTATCCTTAGTAAAATCGAATACTCTCTTAGCGTCATCTATGCCCTTTCCTCTACCACCAAATATAATAAAGGAAACCCTATTGTTAGGATTTTTCTGCATAAATTGATCAATAGCCTTCTGTAAAGTTGGTACTAACACACTTATTAAAGGTACTGGCTTTTCATAAAGCATACTAGTAGATGTATCAAGAATTATTAATAAATCCTTTTCCTCATCTAAGCTATTTTGTGCTTGAATTGCTCTTGTAACTTCATATCTCCTACATCCATCCACCTGTTTAATATCACTAGTATTAGTAATATTAATTTCTGAACTTAAATCACTATTGATATACAATTCACCGGCAAATACGTTGTTGGGTATACACTGTAACATATGACAATAGGTAAACTTTCTCCATTTTCAGAATACTTATTTTTCCCCTGTCCCACACCCTGCATGCGACTTTCACCGCACAAGGCGTTCCATCATAATTAGTATCCCACATAATTATAACTAGTGCCTATTCCTCCATTAGAGTTACCTAACATCATCAGTCATGACACCGCTCTCACTGTAATAAAATAGCTTATAGTTTTACCTTTTCGCATATACCTGTCTCTAGTTATAGATTTTAACCTTCTCTTTATATAGTAACAGTCCACAGCTTTCCACGTTCCAAATTCCGTAGTATAAATATTACTTAGGTGCTACCTATGGGCTAATTAGCCTAAAAGTATTACTTTTTATATTTATTAAATATATGAGATTTCATAACGACGTTTTTTACTTTCTCACAACTAATAACTAACAGTAACCTACCGTCTCAGGAGGTTATTGTAACCCTTTAATTCAGTAGTTCGTCAGCCACTTGGCATACTCACCATATAATATTACCGCCCACCTAATCTAAATAACAGTTCATTTCCTATTACCTTCAGCGACTTCACCCTGCTTCGTAAATTTCTTCAATAACTTGAACCCACCCACGAGGGATATTAGCGTAAAATACTACATAGTTAAATCCTATGTTATATATTTTATCAGGAATTTAGTTTTCTATATGTTATCCCAATTAATATTTCTATTAAAATTTCTAACAAACGTGTCGCACCATCGTAAATATTAACACCCAACTTAAAAATATAATTTTTTCTTTTCTTTTCATAAAATTACTCCTTACTAAATAAAAGATATCACAATATAAAACCTACCAATATTATTATCATCCCTCCTTAAAATTATTTTACTTGAAATTTTATATAAAACCACCTCGAAATGTGTCCTATTTAATTTAATTTAATTTAATATTTAGAAGTTTACTAGAATTAGAAAATGTACTACTTTATATCTTGAATAAGACCATTCCGAAGTGATATTACGCACCCTTAAAGGCTTAATATCTTATGAATTTTGTTAATATGTAACCAGAGTAATATTTCACCATAATATTGTCTCTATTGAAAATAATATTATCATTTTTAACGGTATACTTCAAGTTTTTTTCCTAGTTTTATTCATGGTACTATTAAACTATTAACCCCATAGATGCACTACATCTATTTTGATAATTACATTTTAGTTTTAATATGCGTCCACCTAATATTTCTAATATTTGAAACCTTATGGAAATCATAGTACAACTCTATCAATATTCATATGATAAAATTAAAAATCAATCTATCCACTCTTATTTTCAATCTTATTATATATATTATAAAATACATTTCAGCAATAAAGATTTTTATATTATTTTAGTATATATTGTCCTTTTTCGCCCTAAACTTCTCCAATATCATTGCAAAATATGACAAGGTTTTGATGCTCACATGGTGTATGATGATATGAATACTATATTTATCTATAGTTTGAAAGGGGTGTATTATAATTATGAAAAAGTTATCTTGTTTACTTTTAACTTTAGTTTTAGTTTTTTCTTTAATGATGGGATGTAGCAAGAAGGAAGAAGGTTATCAAATACTCATTAATAAGCTACTATCTCCTCAAACCTATACTTCTATAAAGGAAGAATACCCTTCAGAGGAATACTTTGAAGCTTTAAAAAAAGGATTTGGAGATCATTTAGACGATCAAAAATTCATTTCAATAATTAGTACTGCGTACCGAGATGTAATTATTGATAAAAATATTACTGCTGTAAAAGACCTAAAAATAAGCGACATAAAAAATGATGATAAATCTGACTTCAATTATATCAGCTGCACTGTAACCTATGTTTATACAAATAATGATGGTAAATCTTTTGATATGGAAGACAGATTTGCATTCCATGTAAATAAAGATGATAAAACTATGAGCAACATTTGGGTTGATTGGAATAATAATAGCATTTTTAAACTTCAAAGAGAAATTGTAAGGAATTAAATATCTAGTCAGTATACCCTGCCTATGATAAACTTATTTCATAAGATTATCAGCCATAGAAAAAACCATTTTTAGAAAATTATATAATGTATTCGATAAAACTATGTGAATAACTTATAAGATAAAAATCCCAGTAAGGCTCAAAATTTACCTTACTGGGATTTTTTAATACTATTTTACATATTATTAAATATGCTCATTCATAAATTAATATTTTTATACTTTATGGAAACCTAAGATTAAATCCTTCTACTTTACCTTTACTTGTATATTGTATATTATTCGAATAAACATTAGTGTAGGATCCATAAAGATTCTCTCCTGGATTATAAGTAGCATAATACCCTATAGCCGTTTGACCCCATCCTTGAGTAATGATTACTTCACAGCAATATTCACATTGCCATACATTCCCATAATCATAAACTACAGAGTTACTTCCTGATTGACTTCCACGATATAAGCTTCCTCTGTTTTTAAAAATAGCCTCATGCCATTTTGAAGGACTATTTTTGCAAGTTATAATTGCTAATGGCTCTGGTTTTTGAGTTTGCTCTAAACAAGCATCAAACTTTGAGCATAAATCATGTTTATCAGCGTATGCATAGAATGGATTTGAAGAAGAAAAAATAAACACTGTTAAAAATACTGGTATAAATTTTTTAAAACCTTTAATAATTATTCCTCCTATTTAATTATTAAACAAGTTAATTAACACTTGTAGATAAAGTATACCATATCTACATTGTCTTCATTTGTAGAATATTGCTAATTTTATTATTTTTTTTTATTTCTGTATATAAATAATTTCAAGTTCCTATTTAGGATTATTTAATACATTTATTATTTATATCAAAAATCACTTTATTATTCTCCTTATAATTCTCAAGCTCTATATTTTTTAAAAACACATAAAAAAATCTGCTTTAAGTGATACATGTAATAATGATAATTCCATATACTTAGCTTCTGTCACTAACACTTTCATTCCTTTAGGAATATTCACAGTTGCTTTTATAGTGCCTTGATATACACTCCTAAGATTAACATATACATCCGTAAGCAACATTACATTCATACTTTATTATATGCATAGGTGTTAACAGCCTTTAAAAGCTCTATTCCAACTTCAATATTCATTCTTCCTCCGATAAATTATTCTATAAAATCAGGACATCCACTTCTATTCATTGCATATCTATCTAATATTTCTATTATTTTTGAATATTACTTTATATAGAAAATATAAAGTAATAATTAGCATATTTTTTGTACTATTCTTGTATATAATGTCTTTTGATGTTGAAAAATATATATTTTTTCTCCAATGTATTACAAAATTTTAAGGCTACTATAGTATATAATAGAAGTACTACTCTATTTATCTATTTATCTATTTATCTATAATTTGAAAGGAGTGTATTATAATTATGAAAAAGTTATCTTGTTTACTTTTAACTTTAGTTTTAGTTTTTTCTTTAATGATGGGATGTAGCAAGAAGGAAGAAGGTTATCAAATACTCATTAATAAGCTACTATCTCCTCAAACCTATACTTCTATAAAGGAAGAATACCCTTCAGAGGAATACTTTGAAGCTTTAAAAAAAGGATTTGGAGATCATTTAGACGATCAAAAATTCATTTCAATAATTAGTACTGCGTACCGAGATGTAATTATTGATAAAAATATTACTGCTGTAAAAGACCTAAAAATAAGCGACATAAAAAATGATGATAAATCTGACTTCAATTATATCAGCTGCACTGTAACCTATGTTTATACAAATAATGATGGTAAATCTTTTGATATGGAAGACAGATTTGCATTCCATGTAAATAAAGATGATAAAACTATGAGCAACATTTGGGTTGATTGGAATAATAATAGCATTTTTAAACTTCAAAGAGAAATTGTAAGGAATTAAATATCTAGTCAGTATACCCTGCCTATGATAAACTTATTTCATAAGATTATCAGCCATAGAAAAAACCATTTTTAGAAAATTATATAATGTATTCGATAAAACTATGTGAATAACTTATAAGATAAAAATCCCAGTAAGGCTCAAAATTTACCTTACTGGGATTTTTTAATACTATTTTAAATGTATTTATTCTTTATTCTTTATATGAACACTCACTTTGATTACATTATATTATTTTACATATTCAGCACCTTTGTTTAAAGCTGCCTTATTTATTTCAAAGAATCTCTCTTTACCATGAATTCTTAAAGCTTCAATTAAAATCTCCATAGGAACTATTTTAGTTTTTGCTACTAAAGCTCCTAATAGAATCATGTTAGCTATCTTTGTGCTACCTATTTTTGCAGCCTCATCTTGAGCTGGTATTCTTATAACTTCAACATCTTCTCTTTCAATATTTCTATCAATTAAGTTACTATCAACTATAACTAGTCCACCTTTAGCTATGCTGTTTTCAAACTTATCTAAAGAAGGTCTGTTCATTACTATTAAACTTTGTGGCTCTGTAACTATTGGCGAACCAACTAAATCATCGCTTACTATTACAGAACAGTTTGCAGTACCTCCACGCATCTCCGGACCATAAGATGGTAACCATGAAACATTCATGTTTGCATCCATTCCAGCATATGCTAAGAATTTACCCATTGATAATATACCTTGTCCACCAAAGCCTGCGAATATAATTTCTTGTGAAGCCATATTATTTTTCCTCCCCAGTTGTGTCTTTCTTTACTCCTAAAGTATAGAATGGCATCATATTATCTCTTAACCATTCCATTGATTCTTGTGGAGACAATCCCCAGTTAGTTGGGCATGTAGAAAGAACCTCTATCATTGAGAAGCCTTTGCCCTCTAATTGATTTTGAAAGGCTTTTTTTATAGCTTTTTTAGCTTTATTTATGTTTGGAACTGTATCAACAGATACTCTCTCAACATAACAAACACCATCTAAAGTAGCTACCATTTCTGATACTCTGATAGGATGTCCAGCTAATTTTACATCTCTTCCATATGGAGTAGTTTCAGTAACTTGTCCTGGTAAAGTTGTTGGAGCCATTTGTCCACCTGTCATACCGTAGATGCAGTTATTAACAAATATACTTACTATATTTTCTCCTCTTGTAGCTGCATGTACAATTTCTGCTGTACCAATAGCCGCTAAATCTCCATCCCCTTGATAAGTGAAAACTGTAGCTTCTGGTTTTACTCTTTTGATACCTGTAGCAACAGCAGGAGCTCTTCCATGTGCCGCTTCAAACATATCACAAGCAAAGTAGTCATAACATAAAACTGAACATCCAACAGGTGCAACACCAATCGCTTTATCTATTAAATCTAATTCTTCTAAAACTTCAGCTACTAGTCTGTTAATTATACCATGCGTACATCCTGGACAGTAGTGCGTTGGAACATCTAACATCGCTTTTGTAGGTTTAAATACTATAGCCATTATTTTGTACCTCCTACTGTTTCTCTAGATTTTATAATTTCAATTGCCTTTTTTAAAATTTCCTCTGGGTGAGGCACTACGCCACCTGATCTTCCAAAGAAGTGAACCGGCTTTCTTCCCTCAACTGATAGTCTAACATCCTCAACCATTTGTCCACAACTCATCTCAACAGCTAGATATCCATTTTTAGATAATGCTATTGTTTTGTTGAATGCTTCTAATGGGAATGGCCATATAGTAATAGGTCTTATTAACCCTAATTTAATTCCTTCTTTTGCTGCCATGTTAACAACGTTTTTGCATATTCTTGATGTTGTTCCATAAGCAACCATGATTAAGTCAACCTCTCCATCACAATTAAATAACTCATATTTAGTTTCATTCTTTTTAATTTCAAGATATTTCGCTTGTAATTTATTGTTATGCTTTTCTAATTCTTCTGCTTTTAAGAATAATGAGTTTATTACATTATGGGTTTTTCTTCCCTTTAATCCTTCAGCTGCCCAAGTTTTTTCTGGAAGTTCTCTAGCTACTCTTTCCTTGAATTCAACTGGTTCCATCATTTGTCCTAACATACCATCACCCATTACCATACATGGAGTTCTGTATATATCAGAAACATCAAAGGCATCTTGAATTAAATCAACCATTTCTTGTATTGAAGCTGGTACATATACTGGCATATTAAAATCGCCATGTGCACCACCCTTTGTTGCTTGGAAGTAATCTGATTGGGCTGGTTGAATACTACCTAAACCAGGGCCTCCTCTAACTATATTAATTATTACACATGGAAGCTCTGCTCCTGCTATGTAAGAAATACCCTCTGCTTTTAAACTTATTCCTGGAGAGCTTGAAGATGTCATACATCTAACTCCTGTACCTGCTGCTCCATAAACCATATTTATAGCTGCAATTTCACTTTCTGCTTGTAAGAAAACTCTACCTATTTTAGGCATTTTCTTAGCCATATATGCTGCTACTTCTGTTTGTGGTGTTATTGGATATCCAAAGAAAGCCTTACAATTAGATCTAATTGCAGCTTCTGCTATAGCTTCGTTACCCTTCATTAAAACCTTTTCTGCCATTTTATTTTCCCTCCCCTACTATTTTTCAACCGTAATAACTAAATCAGGACAAATTTTTGCGCAAGAAGCACATCCTATACAGTCACCCATTTTCTCTTCAGTAACTATTGCTGGATAGTATCCTTTTAAATTTAATTTTTCTGCGAAAGTTATTATTTTTTTAGGGCAAACAACTGCACAATGTCCACAGCCTTTGCATCTTTCTTCTCTAAATGTAACCTTTGCCATTTATACTCCCCCCCATTTCAATAAAATTATTTTCTAATTAAGATATGAAAACTTATTATATTTTTATATATAATATAAATATAGAATTTTATTCTACATTTATATCTACACTAATAGTGCTATATACCATACTTTCTCCAAGGAGGCATCATAAAAATATGTATAGGTAAAATCTCACCCTTAACCCTTCCTTTTATACCCTCTATAAGACCTTCAGTACAAACGGTATATGTGTGTGGTATATGTATTTCTTCACTTAATTTATTAACATATTCATCACCATCAATTATATGTTGAGAAGTTGTTTCATATGAAAGGTTGGTATTGGATATTAAATTGTTAATCTCTAACCTTGACTTTATTCTAATTGAAGAAATATATTCATTTACACCCTCATCGTCAGATGTAAAAGGTCTCTTCATATTTATTACAAAGTTCATATTATAATCTTCTAATTTAAAAAACCTATTATATTGACCTAATGCTACTGCACCAATGTCGTCTCCACCTACGTCAATGACAACTTCATAGCTTTTATCATTAAAAACAGACATTACTTCCCCTGGTACAACCATAAGTTCAGCATTAACCCAATCAGGATTAGATGATATAACTCTAATTCCCATATCTGTTAATTCAGCTTTTAAATCTCTAACACAAAAATATGGATTTACAATATCCAAATCAACTATAGCAACCTTTTTACCCTCTTTTGCAAGATTTATAGCATAATTGATAGCTATTTCAGTCTTACCACTTCCAAAATGTCCTGTGAAAATATTTATTCTAGCCATGATATTCACCACCTTCTTACCAAATGTTTTCGCATAATCCTTCATAATTGCCACTAGTAAATATAGAATTTTCACTCACATGAAATTTTTTATATTTACTCTTATAATATACCATACTTCTACCGAAAACTTAATAAATTTATCTAAATATTTTCAATTTTAAAACAAATTTCTTATATATAATTTTTCCATTACTCTTCAATGAATTTTCATAATCATTCTTAATTTTTCCCTCTAATATGAAAATTGAAAATCATAAAATAAGGGCTGTATATTTTAAATATTAAAATATACAGCCCTTATTTTAATTAGCATATACCTATTATTCAATAGACTTTATTCCCTCACTTAAATTATACTTTCTTATAACCCTCAAAGGAATATACGTTGCTACACATATAACTATACTTGAGACTATTATAGAAACAATTGCTGAGAATAATAATGGTTGTATTGACAATTTATTTATACTACCTGTTCCAATTAACAACAAGAGAGATACTAATGTCCCTATAGCTATACCGCCTATTACCCCTACTACAGCATATATCATTCCTTCAATTCTAATCATTTTATTAACCTGTCTTCTACTCATTCCAACTGACATCATTGTAGAAATCTCATTTTTTCTTAAAATAACATTAGTCATAATTGTATTAAATATATTTAATACAGCAATTGTAGATACTAATATTATAAATCCATAAAAAAGTACTATTTTCTGCGTTTTTATATACACCTCTATTTCTTTTTGTTCCTTAAAACTTAAGTACGTTACAAAAGAAAATCCCTGTCTTTTATTGCAATAATTAGATAGCTGCATTTCAATATTCATATCATTTGCATCATCTTCAGTTATTATATTTACTACATCATAATTTTCTTGTACAATAATTTGTTTATATAACTCTTCTGGACATATAATCTTTAAAAATCTTTCACTCTCCTCCATATCAGTTATAGGCGTATCTTTTAATATTCCCATAACCTTAACTGAACTATATTGCACGTAACTATTACCAGTATTTTTATCTTTCCTGCCTCTAATGTTTATACTGTCGCCTATTTGAAATTTCCTAATTTTATTTTTATTTTGACTACCACTTGGATTTTCGTAATATTCATTTTGAACTATAAGTACACCATACTCCGTTAATAACTTGTCGTAATCAGCTATTCCATCTAATAAAAATTCCTGGCAGTCTTCCATGTTATCCCTTGAGTATGTTTCAATGGATACATTGTCTATATTATAACTATTTATATTATTGACTGATAATCCATCGATGTATTCTTCACTATATTCCTTATCTGTATTATCTATTCCTTTGTTTTCCTCTTCTGTATAATATCTTGAAGTACTCGCTACTTCTCCATTTAATAATTCTTCTTGTGTTTCAATACTTATAATTTGATGTATATATTTATATACCTTATCAACACCCTCAATGTTGCTAATTTGCTGTATAAATTCATCATCAATGCCATTTCTTCTTCCTTTTATCTTATAATCAACGATTCTTTTACTCTCTAATACTTCTTTATCTATTCCTTGTTTTGATACGGTGTAAAATGCCATAAATACTGAAATACTAACTATTATGGAGGATATAGTAGCTAGGTACTTTCTTCTATTTCTAGTAATATTTTTATAGGCCATATGTCCTTCAATACCTAAAAATCTCATATACATATTATTTTCCTTATTCTTAGGTGCAAAACTTTCCTTTATATATATAGTTCCCTTAACCGCCTCTATTGTAGAAATTTTTGATGCTAGTTTACATGGGGTTCTTATAGCTATTAGGGTACATACTATTCCATAGAACATTGAAATCACTACAATACTTGGATTAATAATTATATTAAATCCTCTATATCCCTCCATTAATATTTTAGCTATTGTACTTGCACCAATATAAGTAGTAGCATATCCAACTATTACACCAATAATAGAGCCAACTAAGGATATTATAAATCCTTCCCTATTTATTATCTTCTCAATCTGTTTAGGCGTTGCACCTATGCTTCTTAAAAGCCCATATTGAATAATTCTTTGTGATATTGTTATTTGAAAAGTATTACTTATTGTAATCATTATTATTATGGTTATTAAAATAAATATAGTCACTATTATTAATGAATTGTTATTCTTCCTACTCTTATCAATACTCCACAAATTAAAATACTCATTTACTAGTCTACTATTTATCTCTGCCTTTTCATTGTTTATCCAAGTTCCTTCATTATTACTAACAAACAACTCAAGCCCTAGATTTTCACCTATTGATTTTAAAAATTCTTCAGGAGAAACTCTACCCTCTTCTAAACCTTTTATCGTAAAATATATATTATATGATTTTATATTATGAGGCTCCTCTTCTTTATAACCCTCATAATACACTTCTTTATAACTATCATAATAATCCTCCTGGGTAATCTTTTTTTCCTCTACACCATTATAGCAACTGACTTCTTGAAGCAACTTCTTATCAAGCCCCTTTATAATCATATGATAATCGCCATATTTAATCCTAGCTTCCTCTATGTCACTGTTTTTTAAACTCTGAGTTATTAAAAGAACGCCTGTAACCAATGCTACCGCTATTATTATAGTAACAAGTGTAAACATAGATTTTTTACCTTGTTTGATAATATATCTATATGCTATTTCCATGTAATCTTCCATTATTAAATCACTCCATTACTTACTACTTTCCCAGCCTCTATATATATAATCCTATCACTCTTAGTTGCCAAACTCATATCATGTGTAATCATAACTAGTGTTTGATTATATTTTTTTATAGAATATCTCAAAAGCTCAATAACCTCTTTTGAGCTTTTACTATCTAAGTTTCCTGTAGGTTCATCTGCTAAGATTATTGAAGGCTTATTAATAAGTGCCCTTGCAATAGCAACCCTTTGTTGCTCTCCACCTGATAGTTGAGTTGGGTAATGATTTAGTCTTTTATCAATACCAAGAGTTTTGGCAATTTCTTCAAAATATTGTTCGTCCACCTTATTCCCATCTAAAAGCACAGGCATCTTTATATTTTCTTTTGCTGTCAAGATAGGTATCAGATTAAATCCTTGAAATACGAATCCCATATTTCTTCTTCTGAATATAGCAATTTCTTCTTCATTGAGATCCAATATGCTTGTTCCATTTATAGTTACATCTCCATGTGTAGCTTTATCCATTCCAGCTAAAATATGAAGTAAAGTGCTTTTCCCTGAACCACTTGGCCCTACTATGGAAAGAAATTCACCTTTATTCACAATTAAAGAGGCTCCATCCAATGCATTTATAACATTTTCTCCATCTTTATAAGTCTTTACTATATTACTTGCTTTTAAAATCTCCATTTATATTATTCCTCTCATATATCATCTACAACACACTAATGAAAACAGTTTTAATTATACACACCTTAATATATTTATTATGCTATCCGTACAAGACCTAAATCAATAGCTTTTCTATAATTTTTTATATACTTTATATACTTTTACGACTCTTATAATTCTTAATATGAACTATGAACCATAAAATATCAAAATAAATTAGACTAACTCTGGATTAAACCATAGTTAATCTAACTTATATCTCTTAAAGACTTGAAGAGATAACCATTTAGGTTGAATATTAGATTGGAGATTCAATAAAATAACCTCAAGCTTTCAATAACTTTATAATACATCTCCAAACTTATATTTTAGTGAAATAATTCTTACACTTTAGTAAGAATTCATAAGTATTATTTCAAATTCCGTACCCTTTCCATAGTTACTTCTACAAGTAATACTTCCATTATGGTTTTCTATAATAGATTTAGCTAAAAACAATCCTATGCCAATGGAATTATTACTTGCAGTCTTCCCTCTATAAAACCGCTTAAATATATGTGGCACATCATCCCTATGTATACCTTCCCCAAAATCCTTTATCAAAATTGATGTAAATACATTATTATTGTCTATAGTAATTTCAATAATATCTTCCTCACCACTATGCTCCAAAGCATTTTTCACTAAATTGCTTATAGCTTCTTTCATCCAACTTACATCGTGATATATGTTTATTCTTTCCTCAGAGTTTATTATATGAATATTATCTACCTTCTCATTAAAAACTCCCCTTAGTTCTTCCATAGCGATTTTTATAGTGCTAATTATGTCATTTTCGCATTTATGAAACTCCACTGCATTAACCTCAAGCCGTGCCATTTTAAGCAGGTTTTTTACTAAAAACTCCATTCTTTCTAGCTGTATATTGCTCCTCATTAAAAAATCTTCTTTTATATTTTCATCCTCTATGTTTCCATACATCATAAGTTCATTAAATGTAATTAATGAGGTTAATGGTGTTTTTAATTGATGTGATATATCTGAGAGTATATTTTTTAAAATTACTTTTTCCTCTTGTAAAAGATTCATAGAATTTTTAAGTGTACTACTCATTCTATTTATTGAGTGCTCTAAAATTGCAAAATCGCCCTCTACATCTGATGTATTTAAAACATTGTCATAATTTCCATCAATAATCTTTTCAGTTTTTATTCCTATTATTTTCACATGCTTGTACACATTGTAGATGCTATTAAGAACTATAATACTAACTACAATTAAGGATATAACTATAAATCCAATACTTATCCCAGTGAATATAGTTAGAATATTCTCAACATAAGGCATATTTTTAAATTTATCGTCCTTAGTAATCCCATACTTTTGGGCTAGTTTTCTTCCTTCTTCAATGTGTATACTAGATGGTTCTCTAGTGAGATTGCTTATTATATCTACTTCAAGTTCATTATGATTTTGTAATAAAGCTGCAATCTGTCCATAGTTCTTCACATTCAACTCATATGAATAGTTAGTAATGGCCCTTGATATGATAAAAACAAACATTATCATTAATATAATAATCGCAACTATTAATCGTTTTATTAATATCTTTATTTCCTTATTTCTAAAAAACATCCCCATTTTTAATCATCTCCCTTAAATTTATAGCCCACCCCTCTTACGGTTTCTATTATTTTAGGTTTTGATGAATTAACTTCTATCTTTTCTCTTAACCTTTTTATATAAACTGATAAAGTATTATCCTCTACAAAATTGCCCTTATCATCCCATAGCCTTGCAAGTATCTGGTCTCTTGTTAAAACATGATCCCTGTTTTCTATAAATAAAACTATTAATTTATATTCTTGTGTAGACAACAACAAATCTTCTCCGTCTTTATAACACTTCATCTTACCCTTATCCACAGTAATATTGCCTATAGAGATCGATTCATTATGTAAACTTTTATACATACCATCTCTAATTCTCCTCCTAAAAACTGCATTCATCCTAGATAACAACTCGTTTATTCTAAATGGCTTAGTTATATAATCATCTCCACCTAAATCCAATCCTAGGACTACATTAACTTCCTCATCACAAGCAGTTAAAAACATTACTGGGATAGCACCATCTCTACCTCTTACAAACTTGCATACATCATAGCCTGTCCCATCAGGCAACATGACATCTAAAAGCACTAAATTAAATTCATCTTCCAGGAATTTCTCCATTGCACTTTTAACATTACAACAATGTATAACCTCATATCCATTAGTCTTTAATGTATATGTAAGTGCTATAGCTACAGTTTCATCATCTTCAACTAATAATATTTTGTTCATATGCTCTATCCCCTAATTCATAGTTTTCATTAAATATTTTAAATATATTATTTTACATTTCATTTAAATCTTATAAATCTTATAAATCTTATAAATCTTATAAATCTTATAAATCTTATAAATATTGTATCATGATTTTTAATATAATACCTGTTTTACAAGTATTCAGCGCTAAAGATTAAAACATTTTATATTTCATAAAATCTTCTTCTATTCAAAATAATTATCTGAAAATTGAGAAAATGATATTATGCTCAAAATTTTTAAAAAAGACGTTTCAGGTTGCATACCAACCAAAAAAAAACGAATTATTTTATTTCATAGTATTTATTATTATCACATCCTTTGATATAATTAATATGCTAGAGGTAGCGTATTTTTATATGTTGCTTTGTATAGTTAATATCTTCAGTTGTTAGTTGGTCTCTTCGAAAGGATTCTAACAACCTT
>JAVXGR010000024.1:0-21607 GCA_036657335.1 Clostridium sp.
TCATCAGTTATTACTTTCCGTCTATACTTTATAATAGACTTAAAATATTTAATTTAAAAGAAATAATATCAGTAAATAAATTCCATCATATACTATATTAGTTAAATGTAATAATATAATTTGTAAGGGAGTGTAGTAATGAACTTTATTTGCAAAAATAATTTGAAATACACTGAAAATCATAATACAATAGTTCAACCTAATTCAATATTGACCTTTAATTTTTCTATAAAATATATAAGTTCACTATTACTTAAAACTTGTATATTAAGATGTATATTTCCAAAGGAACTTTCTATATTGAAAGAAACTATAATTATAAATGGTAAAAATGCATCCCGAAACATTAATGAGAATTTAAGTATAACCCTAGATACCTTTAATTTTAAGGAAGAAAAATTTATCTCCTTTAATGCTATTGTTAACAAAACTATTGATAGAAATTCTTTTAATTCCACTATATTAAATGCTTTTTACTGTGTTGATTACTCTTATACCAATGAAGATAATACACTTATATCAACTACTGAGGAATCCAACAAACTTAATATAAAGGTTAGCCCTATAAATATAGATTTTATAATTTCAGCTGATAAAGATACCTGTAATGCTGGAGAATTCATAGGCTATACTATTGAAGCTAAAAACACTATGAATCTATCATATTCTGATATTAGAATTCACCCTGTAATACCAGATTATATAAATATACTTCCTAATAGTGTTAATTTAAACTTTTCGAAGAACTTAACCCCCATAGTAATACACGAAGAAAACTTTCTTAATTCTATATGCATTGATTCCTATGTAGCTAATGTATTTACCTCAGACTCAAACCTAACTTTAAACTTTATAGGTATCTCACCCTCAACATTATCTTTAGATAGCAAAATTTATTCACATGCCATAATTACAGCTAATACTATTTTAGATGGCAAACTCTTTACTTTAATTAAAATTTCACCTACTGTTGAGACACTGATAAAAAACAAATCCAGTGTGAATGTTAGTAAAGAGGTTACTCCAAGTTCAGCTACCATAGATGATATACTTCACTACACAATAAGAGTTACCAACAATTCTGACTTAGCTCTAAATTACGTAGTGCTTAAGGACGATTTAAACCTTAATCTTCTCTTTATACCTGCCTCTGTGGAAATAAATAATGAGGAAAAACCCTTTGAAGATATTAATGTAGGTATAAACTTGAATCATATTCTTCCACATAAATCTTACATTGTAAAATTTAAAGCAAAAGTAATTGCCCTACCTTCTAGTAAATTTATAAACAACCAAGCTTCCTTATGTCATGAATACACCTTAGATCCAAGTAAACCACCAATAAGAGATATGATTTACAGTAATCCCGTTTCTGTCATTGTAGAGCATACTGAGCTACTAATTAAAAAAACCTGTACTAAAACCTCTATAAATTTATATGATAAATTTTCATATAAAATAATTTTATCTAATAGAGGAAATGTTAAGTGTAAAGATATCTTATTAGTTGATACACTTTCTGATCACTTAAAAATAGTTGAAAATTCCTTAAACATTTCTGGAGATACCACTTTTAATTCTGATATAGTCACGGGATTGCAACTAGAAGATCTTGATTCTGATAAAGAAGTTTGTATCCAATTTGATGCCATATACTACAAAGCCTGTTATGAATCATCTATACTTGATTATGCCTTCGCAAGCTTTACTCCTGACTCTCAGAATAATTTTGAGAGGATTTATACTGATAAAGTCTTAACGGAATTTTATCCTTCTAATTATATATGTGAATCATTTTCTTTAGATAATATAAATCTTATTTCAACAGCCCCTCATATTATTAGTGAATTAATAGATTTAAGCGTAGATACAGAAATTTTAAGTCACTATATTGTTAAAACCTCTGAATTATACTTTGATAATGATTCAGTATTTTCTGTATATAAGTTAATAGTTCATGGCTTGTTAGACTTTACAATTCAATATGTACTTTCAAATGACTCAGATAGAAAAATTCACATTCATCATATAAAAATACCTTTTAGTAAATTTTTAAATATACCTGATGACTACACTAGCAACAGCAATATCTTAATTGAGCTAATCACAGATGATATATATTATAAATTATTAAACAAATCTTATTTATACTCAAATATAATGTTACTTATGAAAGCTACTCTATCATATAAGTAACCTTAAAAATAAAAAAGCTGTTAAAAACAGATTATTTTCTATTTTATAACAGCTTTTTTATTTAAAATAAGTGTTCCTATAAAAATATATTATACTTTTTTTAGTTTTTTAGCCCTAGTTATTCTCTTCTTTTTATTATGAGAATAAAATACCAACCCTATAATAGTTGCTACATATGGTGTCATTTGAACAAACTCTGGGGGTATATTTAAGGATGAAATAGAGTTTGATAATGCGTCTGCCGCACCAAAGAATAATGAAGTAAAGAATGTTCCTATGGGAGATGCTCCACCCATAGCCTCAGCTGCCATAGCTATAAAGCCTCTACCTGCAGTCATATTCTTTGTAAAACCTTCCATGTAACCCATAGACATATATGCTCCACCAAATCCTGCTAAAGCACCACTTATAATAAGTGCTATATATTTCACCTTATTAACATTAACCCCTACAGAAGATGCAGCATCTGGATTTTCACCAACTGATCTAATTCTCAATCCTAAGGCAGTTCTATATAAGAAATAATATATAAGAACCACAGAAATAATAGCAACATATGTTAATATATTATGTCCTGATAATATCTCACCTATAACAGGTATGTTTTCAATTATTGGCAAGTTTATCTTGGGAAGAGCTGCTCCTGTAGCCGCAAATGAACCCTTATTCCCTGAAATTAAACTTAAAGCAAATACAGTTCCTCCACCTGCCATAAGATTTATAGCAATACCCGTTAATATAATATCTGTTTTTAAGTTAAGTGAAAAGTATGCCATAATCATACCAATTAAAGCTCCAGAAACAACCGCTACTATAAGTCCTATCCAAGGACTACTAAATGAGGTTCCTGCCACTACTCCCGTCAAAGCAGAGGTAAGCATTATACCCTCTAAACCTATATTAATAACACCAGCTCTATCAGAAATCAAAGCTGCTAAAGCTGCAAATAAAATAGGGGTTGTTACTCGTAATATAGAGTAACCAAATCCTGGTGTAAAAACTATATCAAATAATTCTTGCATCTATTTTTCCCCCTTCGTTGCATCTTTATAGATTTTTTTATGCTTCCAATGTGCTAAGAACCTTTCAGCAGCTATAAGAAGAATCATTACACCCTGAATTATAGCTATAACTTCAGCCTGAACATCAGATCCTCTAGCCATCATATCTGCACCAACTCTTAAGAATGATAAGAAAAACGCACTAATTGGAACCAATATAGGATTATTTCTAGCTAATGCTGCAACTATAATGGCATCCCATCCGTAGCCTGGAAGCTGTTGCCATCCAAATCTAGTATACATCCCAAGCATCTCAGTTGCTCCACCTATCCCAGCAATGAAACCACCAATAATTTGAGCCATTATTAGCACTTTAACTGTATTTATCCCTGAGTATTTTGCAAATTTAGGATTTTGTCCCGTCATTCTGATTGCATATCCCAATTTACTTTTATACAAAAACAAGTAACAGAATATAACTGCTAAGACAGCTAATATAAGACCTATATGCAACCTTGTAGGCTGTAAAATCTTACCTAGTATTGCCGTAGCTTGAAATTCATGAGATACCATTGAACCCGCACTTGTATCCCTCATGAAGTTATTTATTAAATAAGTACCAAAGAATAGACATATATAGTTAAGCATCAATGATGAAACCAATTCCGTAGCCCCAAACACCGTCTTCAATATAGCTGGAATAGCTCCAACTACAGCTCCAACTAATCCACCAAATAATATGGCAACTGCCGGATGTACTCCAGCAGGCAATGTAATATTGATAGCTATAAATGTAGCTGCAACTGCCCCTATATAAAATGTACCCTCTGAGCCAAGGTTAAATTCATTGGCTTGAAACATTATACTTACAGCAAGTCCCGTAAATACTAGTGGAATCATCATCTCAATAACATTTCCAAAGTGTCTCATAGATTTAAATGGACCCGTTAAAAAAATATGTATAGCCTCTCCAGGTTGGTTGCTTACTGCAAATATTATAATAAAGGAAATCAACAATGCTATTGTAATTGCAGTAACTGTTCTTATAATTTCATAACTAATATTTTTATTACGCATATAAAGCCCTCCTAATCTCTTCTGGAGATTGCTTTTTAAGTCCAAGCATATAAAATCCCAGCTCTTCCTCTGTAATCTTAGAGGCATCCTCAAAATATGCTGTTATTTGTCCACTATACATTACAATTAAGCTATCACTTAATTCAAGAACCTCATTTAAATCAGCAGATACAAGCATTACAGCTGTTCCATTATCTCTTAACTCAACAAGCTTCTTACGTATAAATTCCGTGGCACCTACATCTATACCTCGTGTAGGCTGATTAGCTATTATAAACTTAGGATTTGAAGAAAACTCCCTTGCAACAACTACCTTTTGTATATTACCTCCAGATAGCATTTTTACCCCTTGATGTATAGAATTACATTTTACTTTATACTCTTTAACAAGTTTTTCACTAAGTTCTCTAATTTTCTTCATATTCATAAAGAACATTCCACTTAATTCTTTAGAGTCATATTTATCTGAAATAATATTTTCTTCAATACTAACACTTCCTGCAACTCCATGAGTCATTCTATCCTCAGGAATGTGTGATGTCCCTAGTTCTCTAATCTGCTTAATGTTTAAAGACTTAATGTCAGCCCCACAATTAATAAGCTCTCCCTTTGATGCCTTAGCCATTCCTGTCAAAACTTCAACCAACTCTTTTTGACCATTTCCTTCAACTCCAGCAACACCTAAGATTTCTCCACTACGTACACTTAAACAAATATCTTTTAATGTCTGTTTTCCTGTTTCATCATTAAAACAAAGCCCCTGTACTTTTACAATAGAATCCTTTGGATTTGCTTTATTTTTATCAACCTTTAAAACAACATCTCTACCAACCATTAGTTTAGATATATCTTCCTCTGTAACATCTGCTACATCAAATACCCCCATATGCTTACCATTTCTCATTATGGTGATTCTATCACAAATCTGCTTAATTTCTTTAAGCTTATGAGATATAAATATCATTGTGTATCCCTGTTTTTTTAAATTAACTAACTCTCTAAATAATTCTTGAGTTTCTTGAGGTGTCAGAACAGCGGTAGGCTCGTCTAATATTAATATTTTTGCACCTCTCAATAAAGCTTTTAATATTTCAACCTTTTGTTTTATGCCAACTGGTAAATCTTCTACCTTCGCCTTTGGGTTCACTGCTAAATTATATTTTTCGGAAAGCTCTTTTGTAATTTTAATACCCTTATCCAGATCTATTAAACCATACTTTTTAGGCTCAACACCCAAAATCATATTTTCAGCAACTGTAAGTGAAGGTACTAACATAAAGTGTTGATGAACCATCCCTATACCATGCTTTATAGCAACACTTGGAGATGTTAAGTTTATCTTACTACCTTTTAGTAGTATCTCACCCTCTTCTGGTTGTTCTATTCCAAATAATATTTTCATTAAAGTAGATTTACCCGCTCCATTCTCCCCCATTAGTGCATGGATTTCTCCCTCTTTAACAGAGAAATCTATACCAGCATTAGCTACTATTCCATTGGGATAAACCTTTGTTATTTTTCTCATTTCTAACAATTCATTTCCCATATATACTCCATCCTATATTAAATATATTTGTATTCTAAGTGATTTTATCCTAAATATTTTGATTTTAAGTAATTTACTCTAGGTAATTAATGAGGTACATCCATGGATATACCTCTGAATGCACCTCATTATAGTTATTATTTTCAATATACCCTTGTAGATTAAAACTATTTAGCTGATTCCTTAAGTGCATCTAACCCAGCTTTATCCATACCTATAGAGGATTCAACTTTAATTTCTCCACTTATAATCTTTGCTTTAATATCAGCTAATTCTTTTCTTAACTCTTCACTTATTAACTTGTTATAGTTTTCATTTTCAGCTATTTCTACTGCTTGTTCTTCTAATCCAAGAACTTCACCCTTACCAAACTCTAACTTATCATCTTTAAATAACTCTAATGCTCTTACTAAACTGTTATCTACTCTCTTTAATACTGAAGTAGTTATTAAAGAAGCCTTTTCTGGATCACTTTCAGCAAATAATGCATATTGATCAGAATCAACACCTATAACATACTTTTTAAGTTCTTTAGCTGCATCTAATTGTCCTAAACCAGCTTGACCAGCAACGTTAAATCCAATATCAACACCTTGATTATATTGAGCTAAACTCATTTCTTTACCCTTTGCTGAATCTTCGAAGTTTCCTACATAAGAAATAGCCACTTTCATGTCTTTATCTACATGTTTAGCTCCTTGAATATAGCCTGCTAAGAAATCATTTATAATAGGTGAATCCATTGCTCCTAAGAAACCTATTTTTTTATCTGCGTTTGTTCCTTCCATACCTGATGTTGTAAATTTACCACCTAAAACACCTGCTAAGAAACTAGCCTCATTTTGTTTGTATTCAATTGAATATATATTTTTTAAATTACCCTTTGAGAAATCCATTCCTGTATCAAAAATGATATATTTTTTATCTGGATACTGAGTTGCTACCCTCTCTAAGTACTCCATCATTTCCCATGTACCAACAATTATTAGATCCCAATCCTCATCAGATACATCTTGTAATGTTGGCTCCCATTTAGTCTTGTCAAATCCCATCTCTATAACCTTAGTCTCATAACCTAATTTTTCTTTTGCAATCTTCATACCTTCTGCTGCAGAATCGAAGAAGGATTTATCTCCTAGATTACCATTAATTAAAGTTACTACCTTTAAACCATTACTTGCCACCTTATCTCCTGATTGTGAACCATTTTTTTCATCAGATTTTCCACAACCAACTAATCCTAATGAAATCGTCATTACTAACACAACTGCTAAACTTACAATTTTTTTCATTGATAGTGACCTCCTAGCGTCATAATTAAAAATATAAACCTAATTTAATCAATAATTAACTAAATATAGTTAACCGCTTAACTTTAAATATTAGTGTCCATATTTTCGAATCTTTAGTTATTTTCCTAACTTGAAAAACCATTTATGTTTCATAAATATTATACACTCTGTAATTATATTTTTGCAACATAAAATATGCTTTTTTATTTATTAGAGTAGCTTATTTACGATTTTTTTTTAATATGTTTAATGTTTTAATATAAATTTACGGTTTATTATATACTAAAGTAGACTTTTTGACACATATTGACCACCGTGGATCTTTTTAGACCCTGTTTTTCATGGCTAACACATATTCCTATATGATGTTTTCCCTTACTTACATGCATACTTAGCAACTCCTATTTACTCTAAGAAAGTTAAATAACTACCATTTACTTTGTATTTATAAAAAACTCTATTGAGGATTATACAGAATAATTAAAATTATCTATAAATTAATTTATTTTATCAATATACATATGGCGCTATATTGATTTTTATTATAAAATCATCTTATATTACTAAACTATATTATTTTTTTATATGTTAAATAATAAATTCTTTGAAAATAGGTGAGTATTAATGAAGAAAACAGGTCGTGTTTTAAATTTTGAAAAAAGGAAGGTCCATATAGTTACAGAAGACAACGAATTCATAGTAGTTAAGCGTGGTTCAAAAAAACCCGTGAAAAATGAACAATATACTGGAGATGTAATAAAACTTACTAAAGCCCAAAAGAAGATTCTATCATTCTGCTTTGTTTTAATACTAACATTTAGCATTGCTATTATTAGTATGTATTTAACTACTAAGGCTACACTTATTGTTGATATGAATGTAACTTATAAGGTTAAGATAAACAAGTACGATAAAATAATCAGTGTACAACCTCTTAATTCTAATAAAGCCAAAGAAATCATTAAAACTACAAATGTAAAAGGAGATACCTTAAATAGCGGACTTTGTGATTTGTTTAGAGCCTGTATAAGCAATGATATAATAGACATAGATTATATTGATACCTATGGGACTGTTACTGTTTATGTATTAAATGATACCAGCATATTTAGAAACAATAATAATAACAATAATAATATAAAATTAGACTTATATGCATTTGAAAGCGAACTTAATACCAAGGGTCTAAAGCTAATTATTAATAATAGAGGTAAAATACCCACATTTTAATTTAGAGTCCAATGGAATTTAAAAAAGATGACTCCTGTTCAATACAGAAATCATCTTTTAAATTAGTCTACTCTTTTTTAACTGTCCTTGACAAAGGGCACATTTCATTTAAATATTTATCTCTTATTTTTATAATGTTACTCTTCTGGATCTCCCTGTGGAGTCTCCTCTGGAACCTCCTCTGGAACCTCCTCAGGAGTTTCCTCAGGTTTCACCACTGCCGCTACTTTTGTTCCGCGTTTAATCACCTTGCTAACAGCTTTATAATCATCTGTGTTTATCAACACTCTTTCAACTTCATTTTTATTTTTATCGTACTTGATTTTATATACATTAACTTTATGACCTATATTCCCTTCTCTATCAACCTTTTGTACTCCTTTTGCAAGGGTATTATCATCTATATATTCCGTTGTATTAGGAGTTTTACTTACAACTTCATTAACTATATTATAAGTAAAATTATTTAAACTAGAATTTGAATATACATTGAAAATAACTTTACCATTACTAATTATACCTTCAATATATATAGGATAGTCCAATGTATTTTTAAACTTATAATCTAAATATCCTGAAGCTATTGTTGCATCCATACCTAACCCTATATAAGATGATGGTAAGGAATGGAAATGTCTTTCTGTAGGTAGTATATTTGACCTCAATACTGCATTATACATAGTTGTTGAAACTTGACATATACCTCCACCGTAATCATCAACTATTTTATTATTTACAATAACACCTGCTTTCTTGTAACCTTTTTCTTTAGTTGTATCTCCAACTACAGACTCAAAACTAAACTGTTCTCCCGGCATATATAATAATCCATTTAAGGTTTGTGTACACAATGATATGTTTTGTACTCTTGGTGACTCTACGGCACCATTTAAGTTAGTTGAAAAAGTTGCTATCTTAGAATCAATACCCTTAAGTTCATCTGCCTTCCTACTAGCTTCTTCATCTATAATAGGTAGCTCAACTATTATATCCTCATTGCCTTCTTCACTTAATTTTGACTTAACATCTGCAATCAAAGTTTCCTTATCTAATTTTTTACCATTGCTATCAGGAGTTACAGAAAATGTACCATCTGAATTTTTGCTTAAAGTAGCATTTTTAGCTGCCTTAAATACATCGGTTTCAATGGTATTTACCATGGTATCTACAGCCTCAGTATCATATTTTAGTTCTAATTCTAATAATTTATCCTCAGCTTTTTTTATGAGCTTGTACATATCAAATGTACTTTTTCCTTTTGAACCTTCTAGCGCCTTATCTAAAACATCAGTTATGTTATATTCAGCATTTAAATCTCCATAATTTAATGAATATTCCTTTTCGCCTCCATTAAAAACAATATTTTTCTTAAGTATTACTTCTTGATACTGACTATGTAGTTCATTTAAAGCCTCTTCTTTTGTCTTACCTGATAAATCTAAGGAATTAACCCTTACTCCAGGCAGTATTTTATTTTCATATTCGCCTACAGTTTTGTTAACGTAGAACATAAATCCTGAAATGCTCAAAACCAAAACTGTACCTATTGATGCCATAACAATTATTGTTGACTTTTTCTTAAAAAACTCTAATTTTGCCATGCTTTTTCCCCTTATAACACTTATATATTTATTTTATTATTAAACAAATACTTTGAGCCGCTATGCCCTCTTCTAGACCTGTGAATCCAAGTCCCTCTTCAGTAGTTGCTTTAATGTTAATATTATCCTTGTCTGTGTTTAATGTCTTAGCTATATTATTTCTCATTTCATCAATATATGGTAACATTTTAGGTTTTTGAGCTATTATAGTAGCATCAATATTTCCTATTTTATATCCACTGCCAGATACTAACTCTCCAACATGCTTTAATAATAAAATACTTGATATGCCCTTAAACCGCTCTTGATTATCTGGAAAATGATTGCCTATATCTCCCATAGCTGCTGCACCTAGTAGGCTATCACATATAGCATGCAACAAAACATCAGCATCCGAATGTCCAAGTAAACCTTTATCATGAGGTATTTCAACTCCTCCAATTATTAGTTTACGATCTTTAACTAATCTGTGTACATCATAACCCATACCAATTCTCAAATCTATTACACGTTGTCAATAACTTATAAAAATCTATTGCACTATTTTTTTAATAATATAATCTACTTTTCGATTTTTATAATATTACTCATTTTGACAACCCTACTCCCTTCTTTATTTCTTAGGTATTTATGAGATACCCTGCGTCGTAATCTACGTAATCCTTTTTCAAGTCGTTTTGTTAATATTTTTAAAAGTAACTTTGTTGCAACATATATATATTTGTTTATTCCAATATAAATTACTATACTCATTTGTTAACTCTACCACTAATTATTCTTTATATATTATATCATACTAATATGTTGAAATAAATTTAAATATGCAATTGAATACCATAGATATTTTATTTGAATCTGCTAAGATTTGAGTCTGATATTACATATTTATATAATATATGTAATATGTGCTGAAATATATTATACACTTATAATTTATATTTTTCTATGAATTAATCTTATTTTCTAAAATATATGTAACTCTAGAACCATAAAAATAAGCTTAAAATATTTTTATTTTAAGCTATACCCTATTATCTAAATCAACTACATTTTTATTATACATAGTGATTTTTAAGAGCCTCTTTTCATATAAGCCTTTTGAATTTCCCTTTTTCTCTTTTTCTCTTTTCTAAGTTTTTTGTTTTTTTCTCGCTTATTTTTATTAAACAAATCCTTTAAACCTTTAATAACTTTCTTTAATCCACGATTTGACCGAAAGTCTACTTCAATAACCTTTTCGCTCATCATGAACCCTCCCTTTAATATTATAATATATTACTTCTTATTTAGTTAAATAAAACCAATATAACTAATTCAATGTATTTATTTTTCATTTTTTTATATTATATCCATTATAACATAATTAATAGAATTTTCTAATAATTTTAAAATTTTATTCTTGTTTTATAAATTCCTTTCACTTACTTTTTTAATATAAGTAGTTTGAACCGCTTATTTATCCACATGTTATGCACATTTTTGTTAATACTGTGGATAACTATTATATTATATGCTCTTACAGGAATATTATTCCTCAATTAAAGACTGTTTTTATATGTATTATCCATATTTTTCTTTATTTTTAGAGTTTTTGCTCTTAATAGGGTCTTTTTCCATAGTTACCCTGTGGATAAAGTTAATAACTTTAGGTTTTCTGTGGATATCTTTTATGTAAAATTTATCACAAGTGTTGATTACCCATTTTCAGCAAATTAATAGCTATAATATAGCTATCTTATTTAAGCGCTCTTCCTAAAGAATGGCTACACTTAGAAACTAATATTTGAAATTTTCTAATTATATTTTTCCTTGTATATTTAATACTATAACATGAAAAGATAACTATAATATTAAATTATAGAAAGGCGTGATTCACCTTGAAAAATAATAAAAAAATAAGTGCTAAATATGTTTTCTTCATCTTAATTTTCTTAATTATACTTATTGGTACTTCTTATTATATTTATTTACGCTATATTGATAAAAAATTTAGTAATGTAATTTATCCTGGCGTTATTGCTGAGTCCATAGATTTATCTGGACTTTCTAAAATTCAAGCTGCAAATTTACTTAAAGAAACCCTTGTAAACAGCTTAGAAGATAAGGTTCTTATACTTAAATCTTTAAATAATACCTATGAATTAAGCTACACAGATATATCAGCATCTTTAAATATAGATGCAGTTATAAATGAAGCTTATAATTATGGTAAGGATATGAATCTCTTTGAAAAATCAAAGCAAATAAATGGAAAATATCCTAATGTCCTACCTGTTATTTTTACATTCGATAGTACAGCAATAACTAATATTGTTGCCACTATAGAAAGCGAAACCAACAGAGATTCTTCCAATTCAACTTTAAAAAGAATAAGTTATGGCAATTTTGAAGTAACTCCGGAATTATCAAGTATTGTTGTGGATACTGAAACTCTAAATAAGAATATTTTAGATAGTATAAATAGGGATTCACCTAATGAAACCATTATAGATGTACCTATATCAGAAACTAAGCCTCCTATTACTTCAGATCTTCTGAATAAGGTTAACACTAAAATTTCGTCTCATACTACCGCAATGGATAATTCACCTAATAGAAATCATAATATCATTTTATCTACATCCGTAATAAATGGACGCCTACTTATGCCCGGTGAAGAATTTAGCTTTAATGATATGCTTGGTGATACTACTGCTGATAAAGGGTATAAATCTGCAAATATAATTGTTGATAATAAAATTAAGGAAGACTATGGTGGTGGTATATGCCAGGTATCGACAACCCTATTTAACGCTATTATTAAAGCAGGTATAGCTGCTTCAGAATTACATCATCATACACTTCCTTCTATATATGCACCCTTAGGCTTAGATGCCACTATAGACTACACTACTGCTGATTATAAATTTATAAACACCTTAGATTCTCCTATATTTATAGAAGGTTATACTACATACAATAGTGTCACATTTGATATTTTTTCCGATTCTTCTTTTTTAGAAAAGCAATATTCCTTTGAAAGTAAAACTATAGAAACTATCCCCCTTAAAACAGAAAATGTATTTGATTCTACTTTACCAATAGGTTCAACTAAAATTGATGTTTATGGAACTCCAGGTTATAGAGTTGAAGTATATAAAATTACAAAAGATATTAATGGTTCCCTATTAAGCAGAAATTTATCATACTCTCATTTTTATAAACCCGTTACTAGAATTATTAAATTTAATAAATAGCTACCATGTTACTTATATAATTCCTCACTTACTATATATAACCCTTAAACAAATTAATATATGGTAATAGCCACTTCATTAATATTGAAGTGGCTGTTATTATATTTATTCTAAACAATAATGTTTTTTGTTTAAATTATATAATTACCCTATAGCTAGTTATAACAGACTATTAGCTAACCTAACAGCTTCTGGTGCATTACTAGAGTATCCATCTGCTCCAATTTTCCTTGCAAAATTGCTTGATAATGGAGCTCCACCAATGATTACCTTTGGTGATTTTTTCAAGTCTCTACTTTTTACTTCTTCAACAATAGCTCTCATACCGTCCATTGTTGTTGTCATTAAAGATGAAAGACATATTATATCTGCATCTACTTCTTGTGCTTTGTCTACGAAGCTCTTTAACTTAACATCTCTTCCTAAGTCATGTATCTCAAAGCCATCCGCCTCTAGCATAATGGCAACTATATTCTTTCCTATATCATGAGTATCTCCTTCAACTACACCAATTACAACCTTACCTTTACACTGACTATTCTTATTGCAAAGAGGCTTTAAAACATCAAGTGCTGCGTACATTGTATCTGCACAAACAACTACCTCTGGAATGAAATACTCTCCTTCTTCATATAAAGCACTAACTCTATTCATTCCCTCAGAAAGACCTACTAAAATAGCCTCATCTGCACTTATTCCATTTTCTATAGTTTCATTGGCTACTTCAACTATTTCTTCCTCTTCCATATCAACAATACACTGTGCTAATTTTTCCAATAATTCTTCCTTCATAAATAAATTTTCTCCTTCATCTGTGTTTTTATTATAATTTACATTATATTTTTTCATAAGCTCTTTTATATAAATTCTATCTTCCATATATAGTTCTTTTTCATTTCAAAAGTAGTCTTCTTCACACAATAATTTCCTATAATAGGGTTGATCTCGTCTTTATTTATTAGGTTGTTAAGTATGTCACCATAGGTACATCCATCCTCAGATATAAACTCATCAACATATAACTTTTCCATATTAGTCAACTTACATTTGTAAAGAGAATAGGTATTTTTTCCACAAAGATGAATTATCTTTCCCTTAGAATATGGATGAATACCATTTAATATATTACGACTGGGTATTCCACTCAATTTGCAGTATACTTTTTCACCCATTATATCAACATTTCCAAGAGGATCTGCAAAGGATATTATATCAGCACCTACATCCATAGCTTTACGTATATACTCAACAATAAAATTTTCTAATTTGACTAGTATTTCTTCTACTATCTCAGGTTCTTTTCTAAGTGCCTTAAATATTATTCTACTTTCAATCAAACTATCTAAAATAGTAAGTGGCCCTGATACATTTAATATTACCTTTTCACCACTTCCTTTTAAATCTTCTACTGTTCTTAACACCTCTGATATTCTACCTTTATTTAAATCAAACTTTAGATTATCTCTCAAATCCTCTAAGTTCTCAAAGGCTCTCTTTAATACCCTAGGTCCAAAATCTTTATTTCCATAATTTATAGAAGCTCCTAAGGATTCTGCCTCTACGGTTGAGCAGAATGGAAGTCTACAAAATTTATCCTTAGAGAAACTTTTAAATTCCTTAGATAAAGTAATTAAACCTTCCCTAGTCTTGTGTACCTCTGGAAAGCCTACTGATAGTTTATCTACTACACTCTTGGGAATAGAATCTAAATCATCACTAACACATTTATAAATATATAAGTCCTCCATAGTTACCTCCTAGAAATTCAAACACTTAGTAAATAGTCTATCATACCCTTCTTTTGTAGATAACTCAAAGTAATCAATACCTGTAGCTACCCTTTGTATCTTATTTCTTACTTCTTTAGATGTTAAACACATAAGTGCTCCAGTCTTAGATGAGTTACCTATATATGTAACCTTATCCTCTAATTCCTTTGGTATTATACCTACACCGACTAAGCTACTTATCTTTAAGTGTTTTCCAAATTGTCCTGAGATAATTACCTCATCTAATTCATCCATAGATAAATTCAAAGTATCTAATAATGAATAAAATCCTGAAGATATAGCCCCCTTAGCTAACTGAACGTGTCTTATATCTTCTTGAGTAATAAATATATTGAACTCCTTTGATATTATAACTCTTCTTTTCTTCTCAACTTCATCTATACACCCTGCTAAAATTGTACTACCTGTACTTTTAAGTACATCTTCAGAAGTCTTAATTCTTCCTGTCTTTCCTATCAATTTATTTCTCCACAATTCAGAAATAAGTTCTAAAATTCCACTACCACAGATACCAATAGGTGTCTTGCCCCCTATAGTTTTTAAGTCAATTTTATCACATTGAATATTTATTTCTTCAATAGCTCCCTCTGCTGCTCTCATACCACAACTTATATTCATACCCTCAAAGGCAGGCCCCGCTGCACAGGAACATGAGGCAAGCTTACCAGCCTTAGATAATACTATCTCTCCGTTTGTACCTATGTCTATAAATAATATATTCTTATTTGTATCTTTTAAGCCACTTACCATAACCCCTGCCACAATATCTGCACCTATATAGCTAGAAACTCCTGGTAAGCAATATATCATGCCCCCCTCAGCTATATTAATACCAATGCTTTTAGCCTTAATATACTTTTCATTTACAAAGAGAGGCTTATAAGGTGCTCTACCTATAGTCTCAGTAGATACCCCCAAAAGTATATGCATCATAGTAGTATTTGCACCTATACATACCTCGTATATATTTTCTTTACCCAGACTATGTTTCTCACACAAATTGCCTATTAATTTATTTAGACATTCTACTATAGTTGATTTTAAAATCTCCAGCCCATTTTCTCTACGATTAATAAAATCTATCCTAGTAAGCACATCCAAACCATATTCCTTTTGAGGATTAATTGAGGTATCCGAACCAATTTCTGTACCTAAATTCAGGTCTATTAAAGATGCCACTACAGTTGTAGTTCCTATATCAATAGCTACTCCAAAATTCTTACCTTCACTATTGCCATCTTCTATATCTAGAATGCTATCTCCAGAATAAACCACTGTGATTTCTTTATTCCTTGCAAGCTTATTAATTTTTTTTATAATTTCTAAATCATTAGTTTTTTCAGTGGAACATACTATATCCTCATAGCTATTACAACCATAAGTAACTGACTCCTCTACCTTTACAACCACCTTTGAAATAATAGGATGAAATTCTACATCAGGCATATATCCATCAGTAAGGATCTTATGATTCCCATTGTTTTCTGGTATCTCCACCTGAATTTCACCCTTACCCAATGTAAGACATGCTAATCTATAACCTTCTTCCATTTCTTCTCTACTTAAAAAGTTTACTTCTTTATCTGTTATGTCATTAAATTGTCCATCTATGATTTTAATCTTACACTTACCACATATACCTTTTCCACCACATGGACTTTCTAATATTATTTTCTTATCAATAAATAAATCCAATAAGTCTCTTTCTTCATTACACTTATCTATATTAATTTTATATACAGTCATATTATCATCTCCCTTATTCCCTATATCTCCTATTAATTTTAATAATTTTCGCTTGTCTTTATCATAGCTTTAAGATTTCCTATTGGGCTTTTTGTGCCTAGTCCACAGGCTGGTGCTATGATTTTTACCCCATTTTTTATACAATGTTCTGTTAAATTTTTTACGGTTTCTTCCGTTCCCTGCTCTAAGGTAAGCGTACTAATATTACCCATAAAGCATTTATCTTTAACATTTTCCATTATATCCTTAACACTTGTTAAGGTCTCAAAGCTTATTACATCATTATGCAATAAATTAAGTTCGCTATAAACACTCTTTAATCTTCCACATATATGCAAGATGACCTTTTTGTCACTATATCCTTTAATTGCATCTATTAATCTATTTATATATGGTGTTGCAAATTCTGCAAACATCTTAGGTCCTAGTATTTCACCGGTTCCGCTAGGCTCTGAAATAGCAATTATATCTGCACCTGCATCAATTAACGCCTTAGTATAAACTATTAAATTATTAGTTATAAAATCCATATATTTGTGGATTCCATCCTTATTTCTTCTCATGTCCTTATAAAATATTACTGGTTCTATTAAAGAGGATGCTAAACTTATAGGTCCTACAACATTTCCAATAATAGGGACGTTACTGTCCTTTTCCTTTAATATCTTTATAGCCTCTGTAACAATCTTAACTCTTCCACTTGTTACATCTATATCTTTTAATTTTTCATATTCATTTACTAATTCAATGGGATATTCACAGACTCTTGGCTCTGTAATTTTACTTCCCATAAAAATCGTAGCACCCATAGCCTCCGCTTCAACTGTCATACAAAATGGTACTCCAACATTATCAAAACATTTATTTTCATATAAACCATAGGTCAACTCTGCCATTTCTAATGAACTGTTGTGTGCAGATGGCCAAGATATATTTTTTATATCCATAATATCTTCTACTACCATATTCATCATTCCACCGGGACAAACTACTGGTACTCTATCTACTTCTTTTCCTTCTATAGCATTCATAACTCTTTCTTTAGCTGTTATCATATTTAATCCCTCACTTTTAAATATATTCAAATACTTTCTTCAATTAATCTCGTTTCTTAAACTATATATCAAAGCTCACAGTTTTCCAAGATACTTAATGAGATTATCACTATTAGCATAGATAAAATGTATAATACTTTGTTTAACTATTAGTATTTACGACATAGCTATACATAAATTTGCTAAACCCAGAATGCTCCATCTTAGACTCACTAAAAAAATGACGCTTACATATTATTGTAAGCGTCATTTTTCCGTATATTCGTAAGTGTTGAAGAATTTCTGCCTATTAGAAGTTAATCTCATTTTCTAAACTTAAGAAATTAGTTCAATTTGTTATTGCAATTTGTCAAACCTAATTCCTTTTCAATCTCATACTTTATTTCAGCCATATATTTCTCCTTATTCAATCCATTAATTATATATCTAGTTTCTAATTTCTTTTGATTTCAGTTCTTTATATACACCCATTAACAAGTATTCTTTAATGTCGGATCTAAAGTCTTCATCTTCAAGCAGCTTAGTAAAGAACTTTTCATTTTTCCCTATTCTACCAATTACAATATCCATAAATTTATCATCATATGAGAACTTAAAGTTTTCAACAGTGTTATTTTGAGCTTTTACCTTTAGCTCTTCACTATTTATCATATCTTCTTTAATTTGTTCTATTGATAATTTATCTGTATCAGTGAAGTTTGTACCAAATCTATCATTTATTTTATCTATTATATTTGATAGCTTTTCTTTTTCTTCCTCTTGTGCTGATCCTTTACCGAAACTTTGAGGGTCTAAATACACCACACCTTCTTCATTTAATGATATACTACCTTCAAAAGTCTTTGTGTTCTTATAATACTCTAACGCCACTTCATCACTTAAAGCGAATCTATCTTTTTTGTCTCTTGGTAGTTTTTTCAATAGGAATGTCATGTATATATATAACTTGTGAAGTTCTACATCCGCAAATGGACCTATTTGAAGGATAAATGAATACAACCTAATATATTTCATTCCTGTGCTTTTATATTCTTCTCTTTCTTCATCCTTTTCCAAGTCCTTAAATCTTTCTACTGCCTTATCTACAATTCCATTTATCTTTTCTGCACCTTTATAACTTTTGTGTGTACCTTTATAAAACACTTCATTTACAGCTTCTACTTCCTCATCTGTAAATACTTGATATTCTCTTATAGTACTATCTAAATCATAAAGTAAATTAGGATCAGTTGTATCTGATAAACCTGTTACCTCATAGTACGGTTCAAAGGATTTTTGTATATCTTCCCAGTCATTAACGAAATCTAGGACAAATGTACCATCTTTTCCCGTACAAGTTCTATTAAGTCTTGATATTGTTTGTACAGCTTTAATTCCATTAAGTTTTTTATCAACATACATTGCATATAGTAAGGGCTCATCAAAACCTGTTTGATACTTCTCTGCAACAATTAAGACCTTATATTCATCAGTGTGGAACTTATCAGGCAATTCACTTTCTGCAAATCCATTCATTTCAATTTCAGTTGTGTCAACTCCATCATCATTTATAACACCTGAAAAAGCTACCAGTGCTTTTATATGAGAATATCCCTTTGTTTTAATATATTTATCAAATGCTTTTTTATATTTCACTGCCTGCAATCTGGAAGATGTAACAACCATAGCTTTAGCTTTGCCATTTATTTTATGCATTACAACTTGTCTAAAATGCTCTATAATAACCTCTGTCTTTTGAGATATATTATGAGGGTGCAATACCATTGCTCTTACAATAGCTGTTGTAGCTTGCTTTTTAGATACCTCTGGATCATCTTTAATGGCCTTAGCTACTTTATAGAATGTTTTATATGTTGTGTAATTAACTAGAGGATCTAATATAAAACCTTCTTCTATCGCCTGTCTCATCGTGTAATGATGAAATGCTTGTGGCTTTCCATTCTCACCAATCTGCCCAAATAATTCAATAGTTTTAGCCTTAGGAGTTGCTGTGAAAGCAAAAAAAGATATATTATCCTGCTTACCACTCTTAGCTATTATTTCTCTGATTTTATCTTCAGCATCACTATAATTTTCATATTCATTATCAATATCTTTAACTTTTTCAACTTCCTTTGAGCTTAACGCTTCTTTTACAGCTGTTGCTGATTTACCAGTTTGAGAGCTATGAGCTTCATCTATTATAATTGCATAATTTTTAGTTCCAAGGTCTTTTCCATTAACCTTTTCAAGTATAAATGGGAACTTTTGCAGTGTTGTTATGATAATTTTTGTTCCATCAACCAATGACTTTACCAACTGATTAGAATCTTTATCTATTTTCTCTACCATTCCTGTTTTATGTTCAAGTTGGTAAACTGCATCTTGTAGCTGTTTATCTAATACTCTCCTATCAGTTATAACTATTACAGTATCAAATATTCCATTATCAGTACTATCATGTACCTTTGCCAATCTATGAGAAAGCCATGAAATTGAATTAGTTTTTCCTGAACCTGCACTATGTTGAACTAAATAGTTATGCCCTACCCCAAATGTTTTAGCATGTAATTCAATTTTTCTAACCACATCTAATTGATGATATCTAGGGAATATAACAGTTTCCTTAGTTTCAATTACCTTTCCATCACAATCTTTTATTTCATCATTTTTTAGAAATACAAATCTAAATAAAATATCAACTAAACTATCTTTTTGAAGTATATCTTCCCATAAGTAAGTTGTCCTAAAATCGTAACCATTAGTAGGATTGCCTGATCCCCCTTCATTTCCCTTGTTGAAAGGTAAAAAGAACGTCTTATTCTTATTTAACCTTGTAGTCATATATATTTCATCTGTATCAACAGCTAAGAAAACTACTACTCTTTCTTTAAATTTAAATAGCTGCTCATTCGTATCTCTATCTTCTTTAAACTGCTTCATTGAATTGTTGATATTTTGACCTGTAAATTGATTTTTAAGCTCCATTACTACAATAGGTAATCCATTTATACTAATCATCATGTCTATAGAATTTTTATTCTCTTTACTGTAATACACCTGCCTAGCTACAGTAAAAATATTCTTTTTATATAACTCTAAAATTGTAGTATTCATTGATGAAGCTGGCTTATTATAAGCAAGTTTAATGGTTTCACCATAATCTCTTACTCCATGTCTCAAGCAATCAATAATCCCTCTATTTTTAAGTTCCTTGCATAATCTATCCAGTATTTTTGTTTTATAATCATTTTTATAAACCTTCTTTAATTTATCAAGAGTCTTTTCTTGAGTAGCTTCTAAAAATCTAAAAAACACTTCAATATCAATAGCATACTTTTGAAAATTCTTTAAATCTTCACCCTTAAATTCTCTCTTTTCATATTGACCATGATTTAAGAGATATTCTTCTATTTGTTCTTCAAAATTCTTTTCTGAATAATCTATTGGCACTCTAAACACCTCAATCCCTTTGTATTTATTAGTATAATTATATACTAATTTATCTTTTAAAACAAAATAAAACCCACCAAGCAATTCACTTGATGAGTTTATTATCTGTAATTACTTTATTCATTGAATAAAATCCGCTTATATTGTAAATACTATTGAATGATTCACTATTCTTAGCATATATTTATAAGGTACTAGTAAAATTAATTTAAAATATGGATTAATTAACCATTGAACTATTAAATTTGTTATGCTAGTATTGTATTAGATAATCCTTTACTTAGAGTTTGGGATGTATAGAGGTCTCGGCTACTGAACCAGAATCAGTGGTCTATTTTTTTACCCATTCTGGATTTTTTCTTATTAAATTTGCAGTTTTAGGGCTATCTGCAACATAGGCTGTTG
>JAVXGR010000025.1:0-20674 GCA_036657335.1 Clostridium sp.
TAGCTTTTAGCAAAATCGGACACATTGAACAGGGAATTAAACAAGATTTATAGATTTTTATAGATTTTTGGCAACGGCATTAAATTATGATAATAAAAAGAGTTGTAGCGGGTATTTATGGAGCTAATTGTTACATAATAATGGATGAAAAGTCAAAGGAAGCTCTAGTCTTGGATCCAGGTGGAGATGTAGATGATATAGAGAAGGCTATAGACAGCCTAGAAGCAAAGATTAAGTACATCTTTTTAACTCATGGACATATTGATCATACATCTGGAGTAGATGAACTAACAGGCAAAACAAAGGCAATTGTAGCTATAAATGAAAAAGATGATATTTTAATTCATAAACCAACATATCTTTATGGACCTTTATTAGATGGACCGACAGATATTCATATAAATCATAGTGATGAATTTGAAGTTGGAAGTTTAAGGGTCAAGTGCATTGAAACACCAGGTCATACCCCAGGTGGTATGAGCTTTTTAATAGGAAACTCTGTATTTACTGGAGATACATTATTTTTAAGTTCTATTGGAAGGACAGATTTAGAAGGTGGGTCACAAGAGGACTTACTAAATTCAATAAAAAACAATCTATTAACTCTTCCTAAGGATACTATAGTATATCCAGGACATGGACCTCAAAGTTCTATAGAAAGAGAAGATAAGCTAAATCAGTATCTAAAGTAGGAGACAATGAAGGGATTTGAAGTATATATATGAAAAATGAAAAGTTTAAATATCATATTTTGAAAATAAAGTTAAATGATATGAATTATAGGTACGATGTATATCAAATGATTAACTTATTTTGTGATTTTAGAGAAATAGAATTTGTTGATAATGAAGAGGATTATAGAATTGATTTATCAAAGGAGTCTATAATTATATGCCATGAAAATGTTTTGTGGGAATATAAGATTAGTCATAAATATACTTTTAAAGAAGAATTAAAAAAGGGTGTTTTCACTTATTTTAGTGAAAACACTTTTAAAAGTTTACCCTGGGGAACTTTAATAGGTATAAGACCATCTAAGAAAGCTATGACTATGATAAGAGAAGGTAAAGAGGATGATGAAATTATAAATGAATTTAAAGTAAGATCATTAACTTCAGAAGAAAAGACTAAATTATGTATAGAAGTGGCTAAAAGAGAGATGAAGTTTATAAATAGGGATTATAAAACTCTTAGTATATATATAGGGATGCCATTTTGCCCTACTAGGTGTTTGTATTGCTCCTTTGCATCTAATCCTATAGGTGGCAAGTATAAGAGCAAGGTAGGCTCATATTTGAAGGCGTTGAGTCATGAGATAAATGAAATAAGCCAGTATATAGACTCTAGAAATTTAAGCATAGAGTGTGTATATTTTGGAGGAGGAACTCCAACAGCTGTAAATGATGATGAATTTAAAATGATTATGGAGGAAATCTATAATTGTTTAGTAAAGGATAGAAACGCGGCTGAATTTACCGTAGAATGCGGAAGACCAGATAGTATTAGTTATGATAAGTTGAAGACTATGAAGGATTTGCAGGTTTCAAGAATAAGTATAAATCCACAAACAATGAATGATGAAAGCTTAAAGTTAATAGGTAGAAATCATTCTGTGGAGGATGTTATAGAAGTATTTAAAATGGCTAGAGAACTTAAATTTAATAATATTAATATGGACATGATAGTAGGTCTTCCAGGAGAAAAACTAGAACATGTCAAAAGGACCTGTGAACATATAAAAAAGCTAAAACCAGAGAGTTTTACTGTCCATGGGATGTCTGTAAAAAGAGCTTCTAGGCTACATGAAAATATATTAAATAATATAAATTATGAAATAGAATCTCAAGATGAACTTAATAAGATGTATAACACAACTATTGAGCTATCTAAAGCCTTAAATATGGAGCCATATTATATGTATAGGCAAAAGAACATGGTAGGTAACATGGAGAATATAGGGTATTCTAGGCTAGGTGCGGAATGTATATATAACATCGAAATGATGGAGGACAGACAAACCATTGTTGCCTTAGGAGCAGATGCTGTAAGTAAAATAGTTTATAGAGAAGATAATAGAATAGAACGTTTAGCAAATTTAAAAGATATAGATGAATATGTAAATAGGATAGATGAAAGCATAGAGAAAAAAAAGAAACTTTTAGACACATTATACGAATAACTTTATGGAGGGTACAAGATGAAAATTATAGCACCAAAGGGAACCAAGGATCTACTACCAAATGATTCTTATAAGTGGCAATATTTAGAAGACATTTTTAGAGAGATAGCAAGGACATATGGATGTAGAGAAATAAGAACCCCTATATTTGAAGCAACTGAATTATTTAAAAGAGGTGTTGGAGACACTACAGATGTAGTTCAAAAGGAAATGTATACTTTTGATGACAAGGGAAATAGAAGTATGACATTAAAGCCAGAGGGTACATCACCTGTTGGAAGAGCATTTATAGAAAATAGTTTATATGCCGATGTTCAGCCAACAAAAATGTTTTACTTTACTCCAGCTTTTAGATATGAGAATGTTCAAAAAGGAAGATTAAGACAACATCACCAATTCGGGGTAGAAATATTTGGTTCAGGTCAAGCCTCATCAGATACTGAGGTAATAAGTATTATATGGGAAGTATATAGAAGATTAGGAATAGAAGGTGTTTCACTAAACATAAACAACATCGGTTGTCCAACATGTAGAGCTAGGTACAATGAGGCTCTTAAAGCTTATTTATTGCAAAAACATGATGAACTATGTCCTATTTGTAAGACTAGGTTTGAAAAAAACCCATTGAGAATTTTAGATTGTAAAAATAAGGAGTGCAAGGAAATAGTTAAGGATGCACCAAGTATTTTAGATTACGTATGTGATGACTGTTCAAGTCACTTTGCAAAGCTTAAAAAATATTTAGAGGTTTTAAATATTCCGTATAATATAGATCCACTTATTGTAAGAGGATTAGATTATTATACTATTACTGTCTTTGAATTCATAGATAAGGATGGTAGTACACTTTGTGGTGGAGGAAGATACAATAATTTAATAAAAGAGCTTGGTGGACCAGATACTCCAGCAGTTGGATTTGGAATGGGAATAGAGAGAATGCTACTTGCCTTAAGTCAAAGTAACATAGAGATACCGAAGCCTAATTACATGGATATATACATAGGATCTATGGGGGAAGTAGAATCCATGGAGGCAATTAAGTTAGCTAACATATTAAGAAGTAATAATATAAAATGTGAGTGTGATCATTTAGGTAAAAGTGTTAAAGCTCAAATGAAATTTGCTAATAAGATTGAATCTAGATTTTCTGTTATTTTAGGTGAAGCTGAAATAGAAAGTAGAAAAGTGGAGTTTAAGAAAATGGATGATGGTGAAAAATTTGAAATTGATTTAGATGATACTAAAGAGATAATAAAAATATTAAGAAAATAAAAATATACTTAAGTAAATTATCTGCTTACTTAAGTATATATTGCTAAAATAGTTGAAAATTTTTTTGAATACGTTGTATAATTAAAGATGAAATTTTATGAGTTTATATTAAATTTTATGCAAATGTATTATTAGTATATTTAAAAGGAGGACTATAATATGGGAGAATCGGTTAATGGTTTAAAAAGAACCATAATGTGTGGAGAACTTAGAGAGAGTCATATTGGACAGAAAATAACTGTAATGGGATGGGCTCAAAGAAAAAGAAACCTTGGGGGTTTAATATTCATAGACTTAAGGGATAGAACAGGGTTACTTCAAGTTGTATTTGGTGAAGTAATAAATAAAGAGGCCTTTGAGAAATCAGACTTAGTAAAACCTGAATACTGCATTTCAGTAACAGGTGAATTAGTAATGAGAGAGGCTATAAATGAAAATTTACCAACAGGTAAAGTAGAATTAAAGGGCGTTGAGATTAAGATATTATCAGAATCTGAAACACCTCCTATTTATATAAAGGAAAATCTTGATGCATCAGAAAATGTAAGGTTAAAATATAGATATTTAGATTTAAGAAGACCGGACATGCAAAAAATATTAATGATAAGACATGAGACAACTAAAATTGTTAGAGATTTCTTATATACAAATGGGTTTTTAGAAATGGAAACACCAATGCTTACTAAGAGTACACCAGAGGGAGCTAGGGATTATTTGGTTCCAAGTAGAAATTTTCCAGGAAGTTTTTATGCACTACCTCAATCACCCCAAATTTTCAAACAATTATTAATGGTGGCTGGATATGATAAATATTTTCAAATTGTTAAATGTTTTAGAGATGAAGATTTAAGGGCTAATAGACAGCCAGAGTTTACACAAATAGACTGTGAAATGTCCTTTGTAGAGGAAGATGACATAATTGAAATTAACGAAAAATTAATACAAAAATTATTTAAAGAAATAAAAGGATTAGACATAGCTCTTCCAATTAGAAGAATGGTATATGCTGAATCAATGGATAAATATGGTTCTGACAAACCTGACTTAAGATTTGGAATGGAAATTAAAAATATTTCTTCAGCTGTTTCTGATACTGAGTTTGCAGTATTTAAGGGAGCTTTAGAAAATGGTGGGTCAGTTAGATGTTTAGTAGCTGATAATAGTGCTACTATGGGTAGAAAACAAATAGATAAATTAGGTGAGTTTGTTAAGACTTATAAGGCTAAAGGCTTAGCTTGGATAGCTTATAAATCAGAGGAAGAAATAAAATCACCAATATCTAAATTCTTTACTGAAGAACAATTAAAAGCTTTAATAGCAGCATCAGGTGCTAAAGTGGGAGATTTAATATTAATAGTTGCAGATAAAGATGATGTAGTATTACAAGCATTAGGTGCTTTAAGATTAGAACTTGCTAAGCAACTAGAAATACTAAAGGATAATAATAATTATGAATTTGTGTGGATAACTGATTTCCCTCTATTTGAATATTCAGAAGAGGAAGATAGATATGTGGCTAAACATCATCCATTTACAAGTCCTAAGGATGAAGATTTAGAACTTTTGGAAAGTGCACCAGAAAAAGCTAGAGCTAAGGCTTATGATATAGTTTTAAATGGGGAGGAGTTAGGTGGAGGAAGCATAAGAATCCATGATACAGCAACCCAAGAAAGAATGTTTAAAGCCTTAGGATTTACAAAGGAAGCTGCTTGGGAAAGATTCGGATTCTTACTACAAGCATTTAAATATGGACCACCTCCACATGGTGGAATAGCTTATGGATTAGACAGATTAGTTATGTTCTTAGCGGGAACAGACAACATAAAGGATGTTATAGCATTTCCTAAAAATCAAAATGCTTATTGTCCAATGTCTGAAGCTCCTAACTTAGTTGATTTAAAACAATTAGGTGAATTAGGAATAGGTATAAAGGAAAAAGAAAAAAAATAGAATAAATCAAATTAAAATACCTCTACTAATAAGTGATATAATCCTTTTTAGTAGAGGTATTTAATAGAAATATAAAATGATAAAAATAAAAAAAATATAGAAAGATATTATATTTTAGAATATAATTAGAATATATTCTAATTATAAAGTTTGTGTATAGAGTAAGTAATTAATAGTTAATTACTATTTGCTTAACAAGTAATATTAAATTAATAAATGGTTAACTTTTGGTTAACAATCTAAAAGAGGTGCTAAAATGTCGCAAAAGTTAAATATTGAACTTCAGTTACCTATTAAATATGCTTTAAAGCAAAGAAAAATGAAAAATGTAAGTAAGGTATTAGGATTTGGATTAATATTTAGTGGAATTGGATTTGGGGTTGGATGTTTAGTTTATGGGTTCTCTAAAAAATAAAGTAAAAATAGCAGGAACCGAAGCTCCTGCTATTTTAATAGTAAATTAGTTATATTAAGAACCAGATTTTAATTCATCTAAACAGCTGTGACAAATGTTTTTACCTTTATGGTTAACAACATCTCTTGCATTACTACAGAATATACAAGAAGGGTTATATTTTTTTAGTATAATTTGTTCACCGTCTACAAATATTTCTAAAGAGTCTTTAATCTCGATATCTAAAGTTCTTCTTAGCTCTATTGGTATAACTATTCTTCCAAGTTCGTCAATTTTTCTTACTATTCCCGTTGATTTCATATAATTTACCTCCTAATCAAACAAAGTTCGACTTAATTTATGGTTAAATCATAACATTAATAACATTAAAAGTCAATAGTTTCAATTGCGTTATGAATATATTTAAAATATTATATTATATTGTTTACTTATATGGCTAAAGTATTCATAAATAAGGGTTTTCATAAATAAAAATTATAATTTAATAAGAGTAAGTTCTATTTATAATTAAAATTTATATTTTAAATTTATAAAAAAATAAATAATATATAACTATATTTTTAGAAAAAAATATGCTATATATGTTTTAAATAATAAGCTTTATCTATAGATTTAGATAGTCTACAATAAAGACAGATTTAACCCCATATATTAATTTATGCAAATATACACTGAAAAGGTTTTAAAAATTTTCAGAAAGTGATAAAATATAATTAAAATATTAAAAAAATCAAAAATACTGGGAGGGAGGTTGATTTACTTAAGTACATAAGGTTAAAGTAAAGGAAAACTTAATTTTATATAGTTGATTTTATCTGCAAGATTAGATATTATTTATATATTAGTTAAGAAGAGAGGAGATTCTATGGGAAAAATAAAAAATGCTATTCCAAACCTATTTACTTTTAGTAATTTAGGATGTGGAATTTTATCTTTAATGATGAGTAGTATTGGAACGGAAAATTACTCCTTAGCTGCTATATTTATAGTGGCTGCGGCATTGTTTGACAGATATGATGGAAGAATAGCTAGAAAGTTAAATGTTGATGGCCCTTTAGGCAAGGAGCTTGATTCTTTAGCAGATATAATATCTTTTGGAGTTGCACCAGCTGTGTTAATTTTTAATATGACTTCTTTAAGTCAATTTGGTATCATAGGTTATTGTATTCTTTTAATATTCCCAATTGCAGGTGCATATAGATTAGCAAAATATAATATAACAGATTTTGAAGGAGTTTTTAAAGGAATTCCAATAACTATTGCAGGGATGTTACTTTCAATTTATGCTATGTTCCTACTTGTTATTAAAGTGGATGTAGCACCCAGTGTAACCGTTATACTAGTACTGTTACTATCTTATTTAATGAATAGTAATTTACAACTTAAAAAAGTATAATTTAAAGTCGCTAAGATATAAGTTTTAGCGGCTTTTTAATTTTAATCGGATTTTATTAAGTATATAGGGCAGAAATCTACATGTATTGCATCTCAGCATACTAAATTTACTAATTTGTGAATAACAATATAAGAGTGCATAAGTTGAGTATTAAATTTATCAATGGTATAATTTTTTATAAATACACTAAGTAAATTAAAGATATTACTATGAGTTTATATAAAGTTAAATTTGTAGATTGGGAGGCTTTTAAATGAGCGATAATGATGTAAATTCAATATGTAGAGATAATAAGGATGAGGGTTTAAAGGAAGTAAATAAGGATATATTAGTTAGATTAAGAAAAATAGAGGGTCAAGTCAAGGGTATTGAAAGAATGGTAGAGGGAGATGGATGTTGCAAGGACATACTAATACAAGTAAGTGCTGTGAAAGCTGCCATGAATAAGGTTGGGGTAATAATGTTTAAAAATTATGCAACTAAATGTTTTATTAGAGATGATGAGTGTATTTCTATAGAAAAATTAGATGAAATAATATCTACTTTACTTATGTTTACAAAATAGTTTAGTAGTAAAACATATTAGGAGGAAATGGCGCTGTTAAGCATAGAGGAAATTTTAAAAAAGTACTATGGATATGACGAATTTAGGCAAGGACAACGTCAAATCATAGAGAATATAATTTCAGGTAAGGATACTTTTGGCATTATGCCAACAGGTGCAGGAAAGTCAATTTGCTATCAAATACCTGCTATATATTTTCATGATGTCACAATAGTAATATCACCCTTGATATCTTTAATGAAGGATCAAGTGGATACTTTGAATAATTTAGGTATAAGATCTGCGTATATTAATAGTACCCTAAGTACTGAAGAAGTAAATGTAATATTACATAGGGCTAACATGGGTGATTATAAGATGATTTATATAGCTCCTGAAAGACTAGAAAGTTATTTATTTAAGAAATTTCTAAAGATATTAACAATATCTCAGATTGCTATAGATGAGGTTCATTGTGTTTCACAGTGGGGACATGATTTTAGAGCTAGTTATAGGGGTATAGCATCATTAATTAAGGAACTAAGCCCAAGACCAGTTATAAGTGCGTTTACAGCAACAGCAACAGGAATAGTAAGGAATGATGTAGTTAAGTTATTAGAATTAAAATCACCTGATATATATACTTCAAGTTTTAATAGAGGAAATCTTAAGTTGACTATTCTGAAAATTAGAGATAAAAAACCACGTATAGTTGAGTATTTACATGGACAAGGTGATAATTCGGGAATAATATATGCATCTACTAGAAAAGAGGTAGAAGGTATTTATCAGTTCTTAAGAAAGTTAGATTTTAATGTCGTGAAATATCATGGTGGATTAGAGGACGAAGAACGAAGGATTAATCAGGAAAAATTTATCTATGATGATGCAAGTATTATGATAGCAACAAATGCCTTTGGCATGGGTATTGATAAATCTAATATTAGGTTTGTAATCCATTACAATATTCCTAAGAATATAGAATCCTATTATCAAGAAGCTGGAAGAGCGGGTAGAGATGGAGAAAATAGTGAGTGTATATTAATGTATGACCCTCGGGACATAAATACTCAACAATATTTAATTGATAGTACTATTTTTCATAAGGAAAGGGTTTCTAATGAGTATGAAAAGCTTCAGCAAATGGATAACTATTGCCATAGTTCACAGTGTTTAAGAAAATATATATTGGAATATTTTGATGAAGTTGTTTTATGGGACAGTTGTGATAATTGTAGTAATTGTTTACAAAATTATGATTTAACCGACATAACTATAGATGCAAAGAAAATAATATCCTGTGTATATAGAATGAGGGAAGCCTATGGAGTTAGTTTAATAGCAGAGGTATTAAGAGGGTCTAAAAATCAAAAGCTTATTAGTTTAAAGTTAAATGAATTGTCTACTTACGGAATAATAAAGAAACATACTGTAAATGAAATTAAGGAGATAATAAATTATCTTATTTCAGAGAAGTATTTATGCCTGACTAGGGATAAGTTTAGTATAGTTAAATTAAGTAATAAAGCTGTAGAATTTATAAAAGGTAATGATAAGATTTATATGAGGACAGATATTAAGGCAATAGATGTAGAAGTGAAAGATGAATTGTTTAATAGACTTAAGGAGTTAAGAAGAAGCATAGCAGATAAGGAGAAGATACCTCCATATATAATATTATCCAATGCAACACTTAAGGAACTAAGTTTGACTCGCCCAGTAAATAAAGAGGGTATGCTTGCTATAAGTGGTATAGGTGAAATTAAGTTTGAGAGATATGGAGAACAATTTATAAAAGTGATATTAGATGAGTAAAACCTAGTTTAAGGCTAGGTTTTACTCATCATCATTGTCAATATCATGAGAAGAATTTTCAATAGGAAGCTCTATAAATATATCATCACAGTCCTTCCCAAGTGGAGAAGTGTGTATAGAACCATCAATGTCCATATTTAAGGATAAATTAGATATACTTTTTTTGTTGTTAAATTTTAGTATTCTAGCTAATGTAGAAACAAAAATTATTGCGATGGCTATTGAACCTGCATCATAAAAAGTTTTAACGCCTACAGTAAGACATTTAGCTAAATCACCAGTAACAGCAGCGAAGGTTGTATAATACATACCACTTCCAGGGACTAAAGGTATCATAGCAGATACTACAAAAATTGTTACAGGTTGTTTTAATACTCTAGCCATAATTTCAGAATAAACACTCATTACTATTGTAGCGATGAATAGTGCATAAGAAGAATTTGATAAACCAAGATAGCTAAGAAGTTCATATGAAAACCAACCTAATCCACCGCCTAAACCTGAGAAAAAAAGATTCTTGCCCTTTACATTAAAGAGTACACCGAAACACATAGAACCCATGAAGGAGTATAAAGAGTTAAGTATCAAAGTTAAACACCTCCAAAAATGGAAAACCAAATATTAAAAACAGAACCTGTACCAATTGCTATTGCAAGAGCGGAAAAAAGTGCTTCTATTGTTCGAGAGATACCTGAAACTAAGTCTCCAGAAATAGTGTCGCGTATTGCATTAGTTATAGCTATTCCAGGGAGTAACATCATAATAGAGCCTATGACAATTTTATCTTCTTGTATAGCTAAACCGAATTTTACACAGGTTAATGCAAGAGAAGCTGCGATAATTCCTCCGACAATATTTATAAAAAATGAGTTTACATCTAGGTTACCTAAGATTTTGGCTGCATTACTCATAACTAGACCAATAAAAAAGGTTATTATAGAATCTTGTATACTACCACCAAATAATAAGCAAAAGCAACTAGAGCCTAAGGCAGTGAATATATTGATGGTTCTATCACTATAAATTTTAGAACCATCGATTACATCTAAAAGGGAGTTTACCTCTTTTACAGAAAGAGTTTCATAAACCACTCTTCTGGAGAGGTCATTTACCTTAGATATTTTGGTTAAATTTACGGTTCTGCTGTTTATTCTTTTAATTAATGATTTTGTTCTATGTTCTTCACCGGTAATTGAAATCATTATACCAGTAGGTGTAACAAAGGATTCGGAATTAGAAAAACCATAAGCTCTACAGACTATGTTTATAGTTTGTTCTACCCTATAAGTTTCACCACCATTTTCTAAGACCATTTTTCCCATTCTAGCGGCTAGATGCATAATATCATTAGCATATAGTTTCTCATTCAAGTAAAAGACCTCCCTTTCAAATAACGTTGTTTCAGTATAATTAATACTATCCATTAATTATACTCATATTATTATACAATTTAAAATTAATAATACAATATAGTAATTTAAAAAGTATTTAAATTAACCTGAATTATTCATGAAATTAGATTATACATTCTAATTGCAATAAATTGGAATGTATCTTTGTTTTTGGGGGGGAAGTTAATATTGATATATTAACTTAAAATAGTATAGACCATCCCTACGGATTTAAAAGGTCACCCTTTTTATTGTATTATCAGGTTATTTTTGGTATTGATATGGAGAGGTTAAAGTATTAATATTTTCAAATATTGACCAAAACTCATATTTATACGGCAACTACTACATAGTTTGAAGCTTATATATGGACATGTTTTAACCATTATTATTTCAATTGCCTTTGTGTAGTAATCCAGTTTGAAGCTTATATATGGACCTGTTTTAACTACCTTTGCAGCAATTTTAATTAGTTTCGTAGGTATAGTATCTATTCTAATTGATTTCATTGAATCAACTAAAAATCCATTTTTGCCTTCTTTAATGAAGTTTTCCATTTGTCTTGTGGTATAGACATTTCCTGAGCTTATCTCCGCTTTAAGTAAATCGCCAGTTGAACCATTAAACATAACAAATTTGAATCTCTTTTTCTATACCTATCTTCACTTTTTGGTGAAAAGATAAAATTTAATAAGCCTACTATCTAAGCCATGTTGCACATGGTTTTTATTTTTCTATTAATAATCAAGGATTAATATAAATTTAACATAAACATTGCATATTATAAGTTAATGAACCTTTGAATATTTGAATTAATAGATTTAAAAAAAACATCATAATAAGTCTTTCTTAAATGCAGATATAAAATACATGTACAGAAATATAAGGCTATTCTAAATTTAGAGTAGCCTTATAAAGAAAATTTTATAAATTTAATATATTTTTAGAGTAGACTTCATACAAATGCCTTAAATTGTCAAAATGATCATCTATAGTAAGAATAAGTGAGGAAACAAGTGCATATTTATCTTCATTAATAGCATCTTTAATTTGAGAGAATAAGCTATTACTACGTAAGGTATCCTTCATTAATGAATAACGTAAAGAATTAATCTCTGCCCATCTTTCTTCGTCTAAACTAGTATCAAAATGTTTCTCAGCATCATGTAACTTTTTCATTAACCTAATTTCAGAGCTGTAATCATTTAATACTCTGCTAGCGATTTCTGTAACCCATCTTGAAAGAGTTGCAGATTTAAAGCTATTAATCAGTTTAGGTGTAAATACATCATTAAATAATAGTGTATGTAATTTATCACTATGAACATCAAAGAATAAAATGTTTTCGTATACAGTTTTAGGTGATTTACCAAAAAACTTTTCTCTTTCCTCATCATTAAAGTGCTCAAATACATTTTCTTCAGTTCTATAGCATCGACCTTTTTCTAAGTAATCAGCTGATTCATCTGGAGTTTTAGAAAGTTCTTTCAATAAATCATCTTCTGATTTATTATTTTCCATAGCATACTTAATACCATCTAGCATTGATAAGAATAAAGTAGCTATACATAAATAAGTATTAGTATGAGGGTTTGGAGATCTAAGCTCAAACCTAGTGCTATAAGGGTTTTCTAAATCTCTTATTAAGGCTATTAAGATGGTTCTATTTCTTGATGGATTATCTACACTGTGACCTAAGGAAGTTACAGTACAAACAGGTGCTTCAAATCCAGGTTTTAATCTTCTTAAGGAATCGTTAGTTGCTGAAACAAAAGGGCTAATTATTTCATAATTTTTTAAGACGCCAAGCAATCCACCATATCCTATTCTACTTAGGAAATGCTCCTTTGTAGCGGTTAAAAGGTTAATGATTTTACCGGATTTTAACTTTAGAGAGGTACTTATGTGGGTATGTTCTCCACTACCAGCAACCTCATTTATTGGTTTAGCTAAAAATATAACATCTAAGCCGTTACGTCTAAAGGTTTCTTTAACAAGATTCCTTATGAAAAGCTCAGAGTCAGCGGTTAAAAGTGCATCATTATATTTCCAATCGATTTCAAGTTGCTCCATTACATGAGAGTAGGATCCTGAGTGATCTAAAGTAGCTTTAACACCACCGACCTCTTTATGGCCCATTTCAGGATTTAGGTTATATTTTTCTAATAATATAATACTTTCTTCAAGTGCAGTCCTTACAGGTCCTTTAGTTCTAGTCCAGTATTGTTCTTTAAGAACTTGGGATGTTGATAATTGTTCTACTTGTGCCTTATCATTAGGCGTCTTAACCCAAAATTCTAGCTCTGTAGCAGCCGTTACCAATATATCTTCAATGTCATCTAATTCAATATTATAGTCAGTTAAAAGTGAAGGATGATTTTTAAATAAATTCCACATGAAATTTTTAAAGGTACTAGAAGCATTTTTCAAAATGTACCTTGAATCAACAGCCATATTATCATGGATAAGAAAGCAAGGAATTCTTAGTGTGCCTACAGTAAGAGAAGTATCAGGATCTATATGGTCAAGGTTATAATCTACAAACCAAGTACAATCTAAATCTGGTATCATATCTAATTTTGCGTTATTTAATGTAGCAATTCCAGGAAGAGCTACAGAAGAACCATCAGTTTGGGCACCTTTTTTCAAGAAATCATCTACATCATCTAATAAAAGGGAAATGGGAATTTTTTCATCGGTGTCATTTCCCCACAAATCAATACCAACTAAGGATACAAATTTTATCTCGGGATGATTTTTCAATATTTTTGTAAGATTATTTTTATCGTGTAACTCTTTAGGTAAAGTATATATTAATTTTTTTGTCATTGTATTACCCCCATGTGAATAAATTCTAATAATTATTAAAATTCTAATATATTTATTCAATAAAGTCAATCGAATAAATGTTAAAAGTATATTAAAGATTATACGTGTTATTATTTATTTGGTATATAATAGTATGTTTTGTGATAAAAATTTCACTAAATAATTATATTTATATTGGTAAAATTAAAAATATTAGGTAAATAACTTCAGAATGCTTTAAAAACACGAATTATAATAATGAAAAATTGTATAATGTTTTTTAAAGAAAGTACAAATACCAAAAAAATAATGACTAATTATTGAATTGAATATATCAATACTACAACCATTTAAATAAGCAGAGTTTAAATTTAGAAATATAAATAAGTATTATTGAGTTAATAGTATAAATTTCACTATATTAAGTTTATTTATGTTGTTATAATATAGTCAACCATACATATGTTGAGTTTTATGCCATAGTATGCGAAAACTAAGGGGTAGACTTAGTTTTTCCATTGCTTAATTATATTGGTAGTAGGTTATATAAAATAACAATTTAGTTATAAAGGTGTAACAAATCACTTTATTTAGCCATGTAAATTATATGTATAGGTTATTATTCTTATATCAAGTAGAAATGATTTAAGTAAAAGTATATTTTGAAAAGTAAATTAATATAAAACAATAAATTTTATAATTTAAGGTTGGAAATAGGAGTGGCACAATTTATGAAAAATATTACTATGCAAGACATCGCTACCATGGCAGGTGTATCAAAGGCTACCGTCTCTATGGTATTGAGTAAAAAGGATAAACATATAGGAGATGACACAAAGAGGAGAATAGTTAAAATATGCAATGAAGTAGGGTATATTCCAAATTCAATAGCTAGAAGCTTAGCTACTAAAAAATCCCAAACAATAGGGGTATTACTGCCAGACATAGAGAATCCATTCTTCTCAGAGTTATTTAGAGCTATTGAAGATAGGGCAAATACCTTGAATTATAATGTATTTTTATGTAACACGGATAATGATGAGAAAAAGGAAAATAAGTATCTAGAACTTCTTATTGGAAGATTAGTTGATGGGATAATAATAGTTTCAGAAGGTCATATTGAGGCAACTCTAAAATTCCTAAAAAATAACAATATTCCATATGTGGTGGTAGACAGACAAATTAATGATAGAAGAGATTATAATGGTGTATACTGTTGCAATAAAGATGGTATATATAAGGCTGTAGAGTATTTATATTCCCAAGGTAGAAGAAATATTGCATTTGTCACAGGACCAATTGAATTAGAAGTATCCAGAAGAAGATTAGAAGCGTACAAAGACATTACTGAAAGATATGGTATATATAGCTCTGAAAATGTATTTAAAGGTAACTTTAAACTAAGCGGAGGAATATGTGCCACGGAGGATATAATAAACCACATGCCTAGCTTTGATGCTATAATGTATAGTAATGATTTTATGGCAATTGGAGGGATGAAAGTTTTGAAAAAAAGAGGATATAGAATTCCAGAAGATGTTAGTGTTATAGGGTACGATAATATATCTATTGGTACGATGATAGATCCAGAGCTGACAACTATTGCTCAGCCTACATATGAAATAGGAAAGGTATCTTGTGATAAGCTTGTTAACATAATAGAAAAGATAGAAACTGTAAGCTCCGTTATAGAATTTATGCCAGAGCTTATTATACGAAAAACAACATAATGTGGGGGTTCATGATTTAATGATTTTACATATGTATTGCTATGCAAAGTGGTTAAAATTCTTGAATTATCCTTATTCTTGAAACTAAGATTTAAGAGAATGAATTATTTGCTTGATAAATATAAATTTAATAGACAGACAAATAAAGAAAATGAAATAGTAGTAAAACTTATATTCGGATAAGTAAATATTTTCAAATAAGCAAGGAGTAAAGTTGAAATAGCAGAAATAACTGAAAAAAAAAGTAAAATATGCCTGGTTGTAATTATTATAGAATCAATTTTTATTTTCATAAAAAACATCCCTCCTTAAAATCATTATAAAAACCTAGCCTAGAAGTTTAAGATAAAGTAGTTATACAAGCTGGAATTATAGATATAAATTTGTAGTTATAAAAAGTTGATAATAAGTATATTATTATAATAAAACTACCATCAATGTATAACCAGCAATATAAGCAGCACCAAATACACCGATACATTTAGCTATGGCAGTGACTGTGGTTGTGGTTGTTAATTTCATGACTATCACCTCTATGATATTATTTGAAAATTCTTTATATGGCCACTATATCACATTATACAACATTTTTCTATAATAAATTGTAAAATGTTATGTTTTTATCAATAAACTGTAAAAGCATGGACAAGTTAAAAGAAATAATTTGTTTGAAAATATTATTGTATTTAAAAATGTGATTTAATAAAACATCAAAATAACTTATTGCTTAAGAAATTTTGATGTTTTATTAAAAACTGTATTTGCTATTTTATTACTACTACATTTTCTTCTATAGGTTTACCAAGGAATCTAACTAGTAGTATTACGGCTATTATAGCTATTGGCAATACGAGGTATATTGGAGTGCCTAGTGCTGCGGGTATATATCCAAAGATAATTGATATTGCACCAACAGGTAATGCATAGAAAATTTGTGTTTTAACATGATCTATATGATCGCAACCAGTACCCATTGAGGATAAGATTGTGGTATCTGATATTGGAGAACAGTGATCTCCAAAGACAGCTCCAGTTAAAACTGCACTTATAGTTAATATCATGAAATTAAAGTCTCCGCCACCCATTGCATGTCCTAAAGGTATAGCTAGTGGCATCAATATGCCCATAGTTCCATAAGAGGTCCCAGTTGCAAATGAAATAATTGCAGCAAGTATAAATATTATACTTGGCAAAGTAAAGGCAGGTATTGAATCAGAAAGTATAGCTACTAAATAGTGAGAAGTTCCTAATTCTTTAATGGTAGAACTTAAAGACCAAGCTAGTAGAAGTATAATAACTGTAATCATTAAAGACTTCATTCCATTTACCCAAGTATCTATGGCTTCAGTAAGAGATAGAATTTTTTGAGTACAAGCCATTATTATGGCAAGGATACTTGAAAGTAATGCTGAGCCAAATAACACAACACTAGCATCTGAAGCACCAAAGGCACATTGTATTGAACCAAATGAAAATGGAGATTCAGTTATTAATCGTATAGCTTCTATATCAGTATCTGCTAAGATTATACCTTTACCATTAACATAAAATCCTACAAAGGCACTTATAATTAATAAACCAATGGGAAGAATTGCATTCCATATGTTTAATTTAACACCGTCCTTAGCTTCAAGATCTTTATTATCTGATGCTAAAGGGTTTGAGCCTTTGCGTAAAACTTCGCCTGTAGATCTAGCCCTTCTTTCAGCTGTGAGCATTGGACCAAACTCTCTTAATAAAAGAACACCTACTACTACAAATATTAAAATTAAAATATTATAGAATCTATAGGGTATAGTTTGTATAAAAGTTGTGTAGGCATTGGCTTCTATGCCTAGCTCAATAAAACCATCTCTTATCAAACTAACTTCAAGACCTACCCAAGTTGATATTAATGCGATACCTGCTATTGGAGCAGCAGTTGCATCTATTATAAAAGAGAGTTTTTCACGAGAAACTCTCATTTTATCTGAAACAGGTTTCATAATAGGTCCTACAATTAAAGAGTTTGCATAGTCATCAAAGAATATAAACAAACCCAGTAACCAGGTTATTAATTGAGAGCTTCTAGGTGAATTAGCCTTTTTAGCAAGGGCTTCGGCTATGGCTTTTGTTCCACCAATTCTTGAAATTACAGCTATTAAACCAGATATGAATAAACATTGAAGTATTATACCGGCATTCCATGGATCGGCTAAAGCACCTAAAATTGCACTTAATATGCCAGAGAAAGAATTAACTATTGCAGAGAAAAAATTAAAATCTCCTGTACATTGGAGTAAAAACACACCGGTAAATAGTCCTATAAATAATGAGACCACAACATTTTTTGTTATAAAGGCTAAGATTATAGCTATTAATGGTGGTAATATAGTTAGAATACCAAGTTTAGTAGCTATAGTAGAGGGCTCCATTGAGGTACCATCTGTAGCAAAAACCATGTTGAAGTTAAGGAACATTAGCATTAAAAAAGTAGTTAGAAATATAAATATTTTTTTCATTGTATATACCCTCCTGAGGTTATACTAACGAAGAGTGAAGGGCTTTTTAAGAAGATAAAAAGCCCTGAGTAGAATCACTCAAGGCTTTTTTTACACACAAATAATGTTAAAGTATATATGTATAAAACAAGTTGAATGATAGCTCTCCACAATAAATTGTGACAGTGGTACATATCTTATACGTAACACCAGTATATGATCATAAAGCGATGACTATATACTTCGGCCATATTTCCTTTCACTTTATTTCATAGCTGCTTAGCTCCATAAAGTTAATAATAAACACAGCACCTCTACCAAGTACTTATCGTTAATATTTCGTTTTTATTCTTGAGTAGTATTATATTGTGCTTTTTATATGGTGTCAACAGGTAATGTGAATAATTATTTAGAAAAAGTGAAATTTATTTGTGAATTTTCGGGATTAAAACTAAGGGTTATGAGAAAATAGAGTATGAACATTATTAAATAATAAGGAGGAATAGAGGGTCAACAGAAAAAAGTTGCATTATAAAACTTCTTATGATAAGATATATATGTCCTAGGGGTATGGCTCAATTGGTAGAGTAGTGGTCTCCAAAACCATTGGTTGTAGGTTCGAGTCCTACTACCCCTGCCAAAATAGACAAATGTATTTTTAACTTAGTTAAATGTATGTTTGTCTATTTTTATACAATAAAATAGACAAACATAGCTTCTACACTAATCAATATGAATGGTAGACATAGAAAATTAAGATTTTTACATGTATTGTAGCCTGTGCAAAAAGCACAGGCTACTTCTTCTTTTATTTTTGAGCTATAGTAAATAATTTACTTGTTACTATAAATTATAGTGTTCTAGGAGGAAAGATTTGATTTAAAAAGCTTAAGATTACAAAATTTTATTTTAAAATATTAATCTGAATGTTTAGATACATAAGGATGTTTTTTTTCATAATTATTTAAAAATCTCATATAATAAATTTTTATAACACCGGCTACAGGAATAGCAAGAAGCATTCCTAAGATACCATAAATGGCTCCACCTATGGCAAGGGCAGTAATACAAGTAACTGGATTTATACCTACCTTTGTTCCGGATAATTTAGGATCTAGTATATTTGCATCAATTTGTTGTATAACTACGAATAAAATTACTACCCAAATTGCTGTTGAAGTATTATAGAATACGTTTAAAGTAAAGCCTATAATCATACCTAAGGCAGGTCCTAGATAAGGAATCATATTTGTAAGCCCAAACATTACTATTATTAATATTAGAAATTCAGATTTAAGTAATAGTAAACCTATAGTAGCAGGTATACAGATTAATACCGAAATCAATGCCCTAGCACCAATGTAAGCACCTATAAGATTATGAAAATGATTTAATAAGTTTAAAATTTCTAGTCCGATTTTTTCCTTAAATATTACTAAAATAGATTTTTTAGCACCTGAGATAAACTTCTCTTTATCAAGAAGAAAATAAATTGAAACAACTAAGGCTAAAATCCAATTAATAAAGGAGCTTGTAATTGAAACTAGGGATATTAAAAATGTGTTAAATAAGCTTGTTACCCCATAGCTTAGAGTTTTTAGGATTTCGGAGGAATTAATAAAGGATTTAAATATATCATTTCCAATGTATTTATCTACCATAGCATTAGCAGAACTAACGAAATCTGGAATGGATGAGGTTAGCTGTTTTAAACTAGTTAATATGCTTGGTAATAGGTATATTATTGATATAAGTATTAATAATATTATTATAGTGTAACTTAATAGGAGACTAAGCCCACGTTTAAGCTTTGTTTTTTTTTCTATTAACATTAATAGTGGATTCAAGGTATAGGCTATGATTGCACCTAATATAACAGGCCATAAAATTTCTTGTGCACTTTTTAAAATTGAAAAAATTAAATCTAGGTTAGTTATAAGCTTCATGCCTATGAAGCCTATAAGAACTAAAATGATTATGTGAATATTCTTTTTTACATTCTCTTTAATGGTATTTAAAAAATCCATGTATAACTCCTTTATAAATTTAATGTATATATTTTAAGTAACTTTGGGAATCTAAATCATTAGGGATAACAGGCTATCCAAAGTATATAGATAAGCCCTATTTTTAGAATATATATATTAATAAATATTTTAATTAAATAATTATTTCTCTGGAAAAATGACTATCAAAATTATCTATACTTCGTACATATTCATCTGTAAAATAAGGGGAAGATATTAAGAAGTCAGCTGTAGATTTATTCGTAGCATTTGGAATATTATAAACGGATGCTATTCTAAGTAGAGCTTTTATATCGGGATCATGGGGCTGAGATTCTAAAGGATCCCAAAAGAAAATTAAAATATCTAATTCGCCTTCAACTATCTTAGCTCCAATCTGCAAATCTCCACCTAAGGGTCCGCTTTTAAATCCTGTTATAGAAAGACCGGTTTTTGATGAAATAATTTTACCAGTTGTACCTGTAGCAAAAAGATTATGTTCTTTTAAACTTGAAAGGTTATCTTTCACCCAGGTAAGTAATTCACCTTTTTTATTATCATGTGCAACTAAGGCTATATTTTTTCGTTTTTGAAGTTTAGTCACTAAATTGTACCGTTGCCAAAAATCTATAAAAATCTATAAATCTTGTTTAATTCCCTGTTCAATGTGTCCGATTTTGCTAAAAGC
>JAVXGR010000026.1:0-20431 GCA_036657335.1 Clostridium sp.
TTTTTAGTTTTAGTTTCAATGCCTTTGATTCCTAAAAAATGATTAAGTTGCTCTTGTGAATAGTACCTGTACCCACTTGGTGAAATATGATGTGGTTTGAATTCACCTTTTTTATCCCAATCTCTTAAAGTTTGTGAGGTTTTTCCTATTAATTTTGAAAACTCCCCAATAGAATAATATTTCATTTATATCACCTCTTGAATTTAATACAACATGAACATTATCTAAATTCAACATATACTTATAAATTTTTATATAGTTTTGTCTACTATTAGTTAACCTCCTGTTTACTTAAAAATTCCTTTGTCACTTCCTCATATGCTTTGGCCCCTCTACATGATTTATCATATAATACAATGGGCAAACCATAGCTTGGAGATTCGGCTAACCTTATATTTCTAGGTATGGCACTGTTATATACCTTATCTTTAAAATAAGCTTTTACCTCTGCAACTACTTCATTACATAATCTTGTCCTACTATCATACATACTCATAATCACTCCCTCAATATATAGGTCTGGATTAAGAGATTGTTTTATTAAGTCTATTGTATTAACTACCTGTACAACACCTTCTAATGCATAAAACTCACATTGTATTGGTATAAGCACACTATGAACTGCTGTTAATGCATTAATTGTTAAAAATCCCAATGATGGAGGACAATCTATAAATATAAAATCATACTTATCATCTAACTCTTCCAATTTTTTCTTTAATATGGTTTCTCTATTATCCATATGAGCTAATTCAACCTCTGCTCCAGCTAATTCAATAGTAGATGGTGCTAGAAAAAAATTGTTTATTAACTGACTTTCTAAAATCACTTCTTTTATAGGCATATCTGTTGTTAATACATCATAAATTGATTTATCCAATGCTTTTTTATCAAATCCTAAGCCACTAGTTGTATTACCTTGTGGATCTATGTCTATTGCTAAAACTTTATATCCTTCTAAAGCTAAATATGCACACATATTTATATTAGATGTTGTTTTACCAACTCCACCTTTTTGATTAAATATACAAACCTTCTTCATAATCTCCTCCATGATCCTCAAGATTCTTACACCTTGAAAACTAATACATAATATTTTTAATATTTTTCAGGCTTTATTTTGAAATTAATTCTTTACTACAATTATATATTTATACTTAGGACAATGAAAGTACTTTTCTTACTATTAATAAATTTTTATTAAATAATGTTTCACGTGAAACATTATTTTAAATAAAGGCTCTGTTGATGGTGTAGTTGAAGCCCATGAGGTTTTCTTTGCTTACTCTTATAAGGGAACTAAAACAGCAAATATGCCAAGACCTTGAAAATTACCTTGAATGGTATAAATGGATGAATACGTTCAACACATAAAAGGAAGTAGTGCGAACTAAAAACTTAATAGTTCATAGTAACATAGCACATTGTTATACTATGATAAAGGACTTTAAGATTAGAGAACCAATATTTATTTAAATTATATTTTGTTTCCACAGATACTAGAATCAAAATCTACAAAGTATCTTAAGGATATTTTAGGAATTTATTAAATAAAATGCAAGATATATTCTGTATAATTAAATACATAAAAATAACGATTAAACTGTTATTAAGGGGGAGAATTTATGAAAGATACCAACAAAATTACCAAGATACTATTTGTTATTTATTTAATTGCTCTTTTTGAAATTATTATTTTTAAGTTAGAAATTCCGTTTACTAGCATGGGGTACCTTAGAAGTATAAACTTAATTCCTTTTTCTGAATCATTAATTGTAAATGGAGCAATTGATTTTTCAGAAATTTTGATGAACATGATAATTTTTATACCTTTAGGAATATATGTAGAAATGTTATTTTCTAAATGGTCTACCATAAAAAAAATATCTGCTATTTTCATTGTAAGTTTGATATGTGAAATATCTCAATTTATTATGGCTATAGGTGCTTCCGATATTACAGATATTATTAATAATACTCTAGGTGGTATAGTCGGATTAGTAGTAATGTATATTTTAGTTAAACTATTTAAAGACAAAAATAAAATATATAAACTAGTGAACATTCTTGCTACAACTGGAACAACATTTATGGTATTTTTATTATCTATTCTTCTATTTGCTAACATATAATTTAACATATCAATGTGAATGAATAGTTTTAAATTACAATATTTAAAATAAAGTGGACAAAACTTACTTTGTTCACTTTTGTATATTCTGTTATCAACCATTATTTAAAACAGAGCCTAAATAAAAAAGGTAATCTTAAAATTAAGATTACCTTTTTTATCTATAAATCAGATTTTGGTATAGTCACTGTTACTTGAACACAGTCCTCTAATTCCTTTGATTTATAATTAGCGTTTATTCCATATTTATCAAATACCTGTTTTATAGTATTCATATAAATTTTTGCATTGAATATTCCTTTTATTCTCTTTTTACCATCATAAGCAATATCCTTAAGGGCTTCTAACTCAAGTTCAACTAATTCTTCTGTTTTCTTTACATTAAAGCCTCTAGTAATTACCTTATTTAAAACTTTTAATTGTACCTCAGTAGATGGTAATTTTAGTAAAGCTCTTCCGTGTCTCTCCGTTAAACTATTTTCTATAAGCATGTCCCTAATGGATTTATCCAATTTTAAAACCCTCAATTTATTAGCTATTGTAGACTGTTTCTTCCCTATTATGTTCGCTAATTGCTCTTGAGTATAATTGTGTTCCTTTATTAAATTCTGATATGCCTCTGCTTCTTCTAAAAAATTTAAATCTTCTCTTTGTAAATTTTCTAGTAGAGCTATAACGGCAGAATCTGAATTACTAATTTCCACTATAACTACTGGAACTTCTAATAGACCTAATTTTTTAGCTGCTCTAAATCTTCTTTCTCCAGCAACTAACTCATATTTTTCATTTGAAATCTTTCTCACAGTTAAAGGTTGAATTATTCCAAAGGAAGCTATGGATTGTGCTAATTCACCTATAGATTCCTCATCAAAATATTGTCTTGGCTGATATGTATTAGGTACTATAAAATCAACTGGAATTAAATTAATGCTCTTATCCATATCTTATACCTCGATTACAAATATTATTAGTTTTATATTTAAATAAAACATATTTTTATATTTAAGAATATATTTTTTTACAATATATATTGTAATTTGTTCCACTGTCATCATATTATTTTATCATATAATGTTAATTTTTAGCAATGTTTATTTCCTTTTAAAATATTTTTTTAACTATATAATTTAAAAAAAGATCTTTCATATAAAACATCTATAGTTTCGAAAAAATTTTTTTCAAATTTTTTTCAAATTTTTTCAAATTTTTTTAAATCTTTTCAAATTTTTTTTAAATCTTTTTTAAATTTTTTTTAAATCTTTTTTAAATTTACGAACTTACTCTTATCCTATATATTTTATGTTATAAGATACACTATCCTAATCTAATATATCTTATTCTAAGTTAAAATGTATTATCTCAATGGATTTTTAGTTATTCCACCTTTTCTTGGATATTGCTTTGGTGTAGTCTTAATCTTTTTAACAACTACTAAATTATGATTAAGCTCACTTCCCTCAATATTTACATTTTGTACTTCTGTAAGTTTACCACCTAAAATACCTATAGCATTTCTTGCATCATTAAGCTCTTCTTCTACGGCAGGTCCTTTTAGTGCTATAAAGCATCCATTTGGTTTTACATAAGGTATGCAAAACTCACTTAGTACGCACATATTAGCTACGGCTCTAGACACAACAATATCAAATTGTTCTCTATACTGTGATTGGTTTGCATATTCTTCTGCTCTTCCGTGTATAGCACTTATATTTTGAAGCCCTAATTCTTTTATAACTTCATTTAAAAATATAATTCTCTTATTTAATGAATCTAACAACACTATTTTGCAATTGGGATTAGCTATTTTAATTGGTATACCAGGAAATCCACCACCAGTTCCTACATCTAAAATAGTTTTCCCATTTATAAAGTTCTTATATTTAAAAACTTTTATTGAATCTATAAAGTGTTTCTTTATTATTTCCTCATCTTCAGTTATTGCTGTTAAATTTATTTTTTGATTCCATTCTTTTATCATATCTTTATACTTCATGAACTGGTTATATTTTTCATCAGTAAATTCTAATCCAGCATCATTGAAGGCTAACTTTAAAAGATCATAATATTGCATATTTTTACCCCCTTAAAACTTATTTTCTATAAAATTGCTCTAAGTAAATCATAAGTACTGATATATCAGCTGGTGAAACACCTGAAATTCTAGATGCTTGCCCTATACTAATAGGTCTTATTTTAGAGAGTTTCTGTATAGCTTCTATTCTTAAACCTTTAATAAGACTGTAATCAATATCTCCTGGAAGCTTTTTAGCTTCAATTTTCTTAAACTGTCTAACTTGATCTAATTGCTTTTCTATATATCCTTCATACTTAGAGACTATATTGACCTGGTCCATCACATTTTCTTTAAGTATTGGTCTTTCTGGGTCTAAATCTGATAATATAAAGTAGTCAAGCTCTGGTCTTTTTATTAATTCATAAAAATTAACTGGTTTTTTAAGAGGTGCAGAATTCTTTGATTCTAAAAACTCATTTACTTCTCTCTTATTAGTTATTTGTAATTTCTTTATTCTACAGATTTCTCCTTCTATAGATTTCTTATTTATTAAATATACATTGTACCTCTCTTCATTTACAAGTCCTGCTTCATGTCCGATTTCTGTTAATCTTAAATCAGCGTTATCTTGTCTTAGTAATAATCGATACTCTGATCTTGAAGTCATCATTCTGTAAGGTTCTTCTGTTCCTTTAGTTACTAAATCATCTATAAGAACTCCTATGTATGCATCTGCTCTACCTAAAATTAATGGTTCTAAACCCTTAACCTTTCTAGCAGCATTTATACCCGCTATTAATCCTTGTGCTGCTGCTTCCTCATATCCGGAGCTACCATTTATTTGTCCACCTGAGAATAATCCTTGTACACCCTTAACTTCTAATGACAGCTGTAGCTTTGTAGGATCTATACAATCATATTCTATAGCATATCCCGTTCTCATTATCTCAACATTTTCAAGTCCTGGTACTGTTTTCAACATTTCCATTTGTACATCTTCCGGAAGTGAACTAGACATACCTTGAACGTACATTTCTTCAGTATTTTCCCCTTCAGGTTCTACGAATATTTGATGTTGAATCTTATCTGGAAATCTCATAACTTTATCTTCAATAGAAGGACAATATCTTGGTCCTGTACTTTTTATTGATCCATTATATAATGGTGATCTTTCAATATTCTTTCTTATTACTTCATGAGTTTCCTCATTTGTATAAGTTAAATAACAAGGTAACTGTTCTCTCTCTATGTTATTACTCATAAAAGAAAATGGAACAACCTTCTCATCACCTGGTTGTATCACCATTTTAGAAAAATCTACTGATCTTTTGTTAATTCTAGCAGGAGTACCAGTTTTAAATCTTCTTAAATTTAAACCAAACTCATTTAAACAAGTAGATAACTCATTAGCTGGATATAATCCACTTGGTCCCTCGCTAAAGTTAACATCACCTATTATAATTTTCGATTTCAAATAAGTTCCTGAAGTTATAACCACAGCTTTAGCTGTGAAATATGCCCCGTTTTTAGTCATAACCCCTGTAACTTTATTATTTTCTGTGGAAATATCTACAACTTCTAGCTGTTTAAGATATAAGTTATCAGTAGTCTCAAGAACCCTTTTCATCCTCTCTGAATATCTCTTTTTATCCGCTTGAACCCTTAAAGAATGAACTGCTGGTCCCTTTGAAGTATTTAACATCCTCGACTGAATATATGTATTATCTGTATTTATACCCATTTCGCCACCAAGAGCATCTATTTCTTTAACTAAGTGTCCCTTTGCTGTACCACCTATGTTAGGATTACAAGACATTAATGCAACGCTATCTATATTTATAGCACATACTAAGGTCTTACACCCCATTCTAGCTGATGCAAGTGCAGCTTCACATCCTGCATGACCTGCACCAATAATTATAACATCGTATTCTCCACCTAAATATCTCATAAAATCACCTTACTTTCCTAAACAGAACTCTGCAAATATCTTATCAATAATATCTTCTTCAATGGATTCACCTGTAATTTGTCCTAAATTACTCCAGGCACTTCTAAGGTCTATTGATGCTAAATCAATTGCAAAGGTCATTTTTAAAATATCTATAGCACTCTCTACATTTTCTTTAGCTCTATATAATGCCTCTTTATGCCTATTATTAGTTATATAAACATCTTCAGCCTTTACTTCTCCTTTAAAAAACATATCCTTAATAATACCCTTAAGATCTTTTAATCCTTCATAATTCTTAGCTGAAATTCTTAGGATACTTTCAGAATTAAGATTTTTTAGTTCTATTTCATCTAAATTTTGCTCTAAATCGCACTTGTTTAATAATACTACATATTTCTTATCTTTTATATATTCTGTTATCTCTTTATCTTCTTTATCTAATTGTCTACTTCTATCTAACATTAGAAGTATAAGGTCAGCTTCTTCTATTTTTTCCTTAGATTTTTCCACACCGATTTTCTCTACAATATCCTCTGTTTGTCTTATTCCTGCTGTATCTACTATTTGTATTGGAATACCGTCAATACTAATATACTCTTCAATTACGTCCCTAGTAGTGCCAGGAACCTCTGTAACAATGGCTCTAGTCTCTTTCAATAAGGAATTAAGTAAAGATGATTTACCAACATTGGGCTTACCAACAATAACAGTTTTTAAGCCTTCTCTAATTATCTTTCCCTCTTCTGCACTATCTAATAACATATTTAATTCTTCAATAATATCCTTTAATTCAATTATGCCATTTTCTGCTGTGACTTCTTCTAAGTCATCCTCTGGATAATCAACTGTTGCTTCTATATGTGCTATAACACCTAAAAGTTTATTTCTTAAAACCATAATCTCTTGAGAAATTTTGCCCTTAGATTGCATTAAAGCTGATTTTGCACTAAGCTCAGTTTTAGCTTTTATTATATCAATTACAGCCTCTGCTTGACTTAAATCTATTCTACCATTCAAAAATGCTCTCTTTGTAAATTCCCCTGGGTCTGCTAGTCTAGCACCAGCTTTAAATACTAATTTAAGAACACTACTAGTGACAACTACTCCACCATGACAGTTAATCTCTATGGTATCTTCAGCTGTAAAACTCTTAGGTCCCTTCATAAAACTAACTATAACTTCATCAATTAAACTTCCATCTTCATCTATAATATGACCATATCTCATAGTATAACTCTTTATATCTTTTAAAGATTTATTGTTCTTAGCTACAAATATTTTATCTACTATATCTCTTGCCCTGTCACCAGAGACTCTTATTATAGATAAGCCTGCTTCTCCTATACTTGTAGCAACTGCTGCAATAGTATCAAATTCCTTCATTTCTTCTACCTTTCGCTTAAAATATTTTAATAATTACCACTAACTTATATTATAACTTATATTACAAGTTATGTTTATACAATAATTAAGTATTGTATCTATCCTTATTAACCTATTGTATGGCTCTCTATTAACTGATTATCCATTATTATATCCAAACTTGAAGTTTTTAATAATACCAATAATTCCTTTATATTACCATAGATTATAAAAAAATAAAAAAAGAAAGCACTAGGCTCTCTTCTTAAGTTCAACGACAACTTTTCTATAAGGCTCTTCACCCTCACTAAAAGTTTTAACGCATGTATTATCTTGAAGTGCGGAGTGAATGATTCTTCTTTCATAAGGATTCATAGGCTCAAGTTTTACTGTTTTACCAAAACTTTTCACCTTTTTAGCTACTTTATTAGCAAGTCTTATTAAAGTTTCTTCTCTTTTCGCTCTATAATTTTCTGTATCTAAAATAACTCTTCTATATTCTTCATTATTACCCTTGTTTATAGCCAGACTTATTAGATATTGTATAGAATCTAAAGTTTCTCCTCTATATCCTATTAATATACCCATATCATCTCCTGATAAATTGATGATAATATTATTCTTTTGCTCTTTTATATCAATATTTGCCTCTACATTCATAGCTTTTAGCATTGACTCTAAGAAAGTTCTAGCCTCTTTAGAATAATTTTTTACAACAGTTAATTTAACTTTTGCTAATTTGCTTCCTAATCCAAAGAATCCTTTCTTACCCTTTTCTAAAACTTGTACTTCAGCTTTATCTCTTGTAGTCTTAAGTTCTAACAAAGCTTTCTCAATAGCTTCGTCAACTGTTTTACCGGACATTTCAATAGAATTCATCGTAAAGCACCTGCCTTCCAAACTTAAAATTCTCATTATAAATAATGACCTCCAATGAAGGTCATTATTCATAATTATATATAATAAATTTATTTATTTATTTTTCTTATTTTTAGTAATTTCTTTAGATGCATCATTTGATATAGATTTAGGCTTATTATTTTGCTTAGCTTTCGGTGTACTAGCTCCTGGTTTTGGAGTAGGGTTCTTTGCTTCTCTAAGCTTCTCATATTTATTTAATGAGAAAACTTGAACTATCTGGAACACACTGTTAGCTACCCAATATAATGCTAAAGCTGATGATAACTTAATAGACATAAATCCAATCATACCAGCCATCATTATGTTCATCATCTTCATTTGCTGAGCCTGAGGACTATCCTTAGTCTGCATTATTAGTGAAGATAAATATGTTGATATAACTGCTAATATCGGTAGTATATATAATGCATCTGGCTTAGATAAGTCTTTAATCCATAAAAAGCTTACCCCTTCAATCCCAGGTAACGTTGCGAATACATTGTACAATGCAATTATAATTGGAAATTGAATTAAAAGTGGTAAACAACCTGCTAATGGATTAACTTTATTATCACTGTATAATTTTCTCATTTCAGAATTCAATTTATTTGGATCATTCTTATAACGCTCTTGTAATCTCTTTAGTTCTGGCTGAACCTTATTCATAGTATTCATTGATCTCATTTGGCCTATATTCAAAGGTAATAACATTATCTTTAGAAGAGCTGTTACAACTATAATTGTAAGACCATATGAAATGTTTGGATTCACGCCTACTAAACTATCAACACCATTAAGAATAAATTGAAATAATTGAGTAAATATATTATTTAAAAAACTCAATTGTATATCCTCCTATTTAATTATTTAACTGGATCATATCCACCTGGATGAAACGGATGACATTTAAGTATCCTTTTAATCGCTAAAAATCCACCCTTTATGGCTCCGTATTTTTCAACTGCCTCTAATGCGTACTGAGAACAGGTAGGATAAAATCTACAGCATGGTGCCTTCATTGGGGATATATTTTTTCTGTAAAATTTTATTAAGCTAATTAAAAGTTTTTTCATAATTTATTGATTTAGCCCTGCCTTTTTTAATAAATCTTTTAAAGATTTTTCTATTATAAAATAGCTACAATCCTTACTAGGATTTCGAGCTAAGACAATTAAATCATATCCACTATTCAAACATTTGTTATTCAATCTATAGGATTCTCGTATAAGTCTTCTAACTCTGTTTCTAGTTACACTTTTTCCTACTTTTTTGCTTACAGACATCCCTATCCTATTTATATTCTTACCATTTCTCTTAACATAAAGGACTAAATATTTATTAGCAAAAGATTTACCACGTTTATAAACAATTCTAAATTCAGAGTTTTTTCTTAGTTTATATCTCTTAATATCTTTCATGATAAACTACTCCTAGCTAAACTTTCCTACATCTACAGAAAAAGGCCACAAAAGCGGCCCTTATGCTGTTAAGTTTTTTCTACCTTTTCTTTTTCTTCTTTGAATAACATTTCTTCCTGATGCTGTACTCATTCTTTTTCTGAAACCATGTTCTTTGCTTCTATGTCTCTTTTTTGGTTGTAGTGTCATCTTCATTCCAATCCACCCCTTTCTTTTATTTTATTTTATTAGGAAAGATTTTAAAACTACCCATTCCTAAAATAAATAACTCATCACTTATTGCAATGAGCATCTTGCATACCTACATAAAAGTTTAAGTAAGTAAAACCACTTCAATCCCATTCACGGATCTAATCTTATAAGTAGTTTAATATTAATTTACTAATATCCTCTATAAATATAAGCTTTAATATATGAATATCTAAATTGGCCCTTATCTTATAAAACACATATTTATAGTTTTACTATTAAATTATATATTTCTACTATGATTATGTCAAGAAAACTATTTATATAAGTATTGTTAATAAAACTTATCCTTTTATTTTATTTTTTGTGGATAACTTATTGAATACAACCTGTCCTTCTGATATTATTAGAGTTGAACTGTTGATAATTTGTTATTAACTAAAAGTTATGCACAATCTGTGGACAAAGCTGTGCATAACTTCTTAGTTTTTATATATTAATGATTTTTTTGCTATGTTTTTATAGTGTTATCAACAAATTTCTAAATAAATGAGTGTTAATAAGTGTTATTATATATATGTTAATAAGTCTATCTGAAAAAAAGTTATCAACAGCTTTATCAACATGTGTATATTTTAATTAACATATGTCAACAGATTTAACATAGAGGATTTTTTCTGTTGATAACTCTGTTGATAAGTTGTGTATTACTTTTTTAAATTTTTTTTATTGCATTAAATATATTTAATTATTTGAATCGGAGGATATGAAATGGAGGCCCAACTTAGAGAAATATGGGATAAAACTGTAAATTTAATAAAAGCCGAGTTGACTGAAGTTAGTTTTAATACCTGGATAAAAAGTATTACTCCAATATCTTCAGAAGGTTCTCTTTTAAAACTTGGAGTACCTAATAACTTTACAAAAGATATATTAGAAAACAGATATAGAGATTTAATAATGAACTCTGTAAAAGTTCTTACATCTAAGGAATATGATATTGATTTTATAGTTCAATCAGACGAGAAACAAGATCCTAGAAGAAAAGCTAGAATTAGGGATGAAGAGGCTGCAAGAAATGTAACAGCTAATGATGTACTCTCATCTACCCTTAATCCTAAGTATACATTTGAATCCTTTGTAATTGGCAATAGTAATAGATTTTCTCATGCTGCTTCTTTGGCCGTTGCAGAATCGCCCGCTAGAGCTTATAACCCATTATTTATATATGGTGGTGTTGGACTTGGTAAAACACACTTAATGCATGCTATAGGGCACTACATATTAGAGCATAACCCTAAAAGTAAAGTTGTTTATGTTACATCAGAAACATTTACTAATGAACTTATAAACTCAATTAAGGATGATAAAAATCAAGCCTTTAGAAATAAATATAGAAATGTAGATGTCCTACTTATAGATGATGTTCAATTTATAGCTGGCAAGGAACGAACTCAAGAGGAGTTTTTCCATACATTTAATGCATTGCATGAAGCTAATAAACAAATAATTTTATCTAGTGATAGACCACCTAAAGAAATACCAACTTTAGAAGATCGTTTAAGGTCAAGGTTCGAATGGGGTTTAATTACGGATATCCAGGCTCCTGATTTTGAAACTAGAATAGCTATATTAAAGAAAAAGGCTGATGTTGATAATCTAGATATAGATAATGAAGTTATGGTTTATATTGCAAATAAAATAAAATCTAATATAAGAGAATTAGAAGGTGCTTTGATTAGAGTTGTCGCGTACTCTTCACTTACTAATAGAGAAATTACTGTCTCACTTGCCTCTGAGGCTCTTAAAGATATTATTTCAAATAAGCAATCAAGACAAATAACTGTATCTGTAATACAAGATATAGTAGGTAACTATTACAGCCTAACTGTAGAAGAGTTAATATCAGCTAGAAGAACTAGAAATATATCCTTTCCAAGACAAATAGCAATGTACTTATGTAGAAAGTTAACTAATATGTCATTGCCTAAAATAGGAGAAGAATTCGGTGGTAGAGACCATACTACCGTTATACATGCCTATGAAAAAATATCAGGTAATATAAAAAAAGATGAATCATTAGAGAATGCAATAGAGGAATTAACAAAGAAAATTAACCAGGATTAATTAATTATCCACACCTGTGTATAATTGTTTGTTAATAATTTGTGGATAACTGCTTATTTGCTATGTACCTGTGGATAATGTGGATAACTATGGTGTGTTACACACAGGTTATCCACAGCTTTATTTACAGGCTACATGAGCTACTTATTGGGTTTAAGATAGTTTTCAACATATCCACAGCCCCTACTACTACTATTACTATAATTTATTATTAATATATTATCTTATTACTACACAATTCACATCTAAAATATTGTGAATAAGGAGGCTTTATAAAATATGAAATTTATAATAGATAAGCTAAAATTACAAGAAGCTATTTCTAATACACAAAAAGCTATTACGGGTATATCAGCTATGCCTATACTTCAGGGGATTTTTATAACTGCAAGTAATTCACAGCTAACTTTAATTGGTTCAGATTTAGATTTAACTATAGAAACTAAATTACCTGCAGATATTCTTGAAGAAGGAAAAGTAGTTATAGATGCTCGATTGTTTGGAGAGATTATTAAGAAGATGCCTAATTCATCTATAGAGATTGAAACTATAGATGAAAAATCAATATTTATTAAATGCTTAAAGTCAACAGCTACTTTAGCTTACATGGATTATGAAAACTATCCTAACATCCTCCATATAAACGAGGATGTTGTTTTAACAATTCAGCAAGATATAATAAAACATATGATTAAAGGAACAATATTCGCAGCAGCTCAAGATGAAACTAGACCAATACTTACAGGTGTTTTATTTGAAGTTGAGAACAAAGCCTTAAGCCTAGTAGCTTTAGACGGATATAGAGTTGCTATACGAAAACAGTTTGTAGAGTGCGAAGATAACATACGTGCTGTTATACCAAGTAAAACCTTAAGTGAGGTCGCTAAAATTTTTGAAGAAAGTGATAAATTAGTTAATATAACATTTACATCTAATCACATTTTATTTAATTTAGGTAATACAAAGGTTATTTCTAGATTATTGGATGGTAAATTTATTGAATATAACTCTATAATTCCATCTGAATATAATTTTAAAATTATAGCTAAAAAGAATGACGTACTAAATGCTGTAGAAAGAGCATCACTTATGGGAAAAGAAGGTAACACTAATCTTATAAGACTGGATATAGAACATGAGAACTTGATTATAAGCTCCAATTCTCAATTGGGAAAATCAAGAGAAGAAGTTTCTATAATTCTGCAAGGTGAACCTTTAAAAATTGCATTTAATGCAAGATACCTAATAGATATTTTTAAAATTATAGAATCTGAGGAAGTAGTAATGCAGTTTTCAAGTAGTATAAGTCCTTGTGTTGTTAAAAATAAAGAAAATGAAGATGAATGTACATACCTTTTACTACCAGTTAGATTAGTTCAAAATTAAGGAGTAGTTAATTATGCAAGAAATAAAAATAGAAACAGAGATTATAAAATTAGATGCTTTTATGAAATGGGCTGCAATTGTTTCTTCAGGAGCAGAAGCTAAAATGATGATTCAAGAGGAACTTGTTTTAGTAAATGGTGATGTGGAAATTAGAAGAGGTAAGAAATTATCCAAAGGTGATATAGTACAGTTTGAGGATGTAGAATACAAAATAGTGTAAAATCTATAGAAGCACCGTTAATTGCTTTAAATAAGTACATTAACGGTGCAAAAATTATGTTTAAAGTTAAATTAATAAACCTTATTATAAGTACTCATAATATGTTATAATTAGAATTGAGGTTTTTATGTTAATAAAAGAACTGCAGTTAGTTAATTTTAGAAATTATGAAAATCTATATATTACCTTAAGTGAAGGAATAAATGTTTTTTATGGAGATAATGCTCAGGGGAAAACCAATATCCTAGAAGCATTATATTTTTGTAGTTTAGGTAAATCGCATAGAACTAGTAAAGATAGAGAGTTAATTAAGTGGGATAAAGATAGTGCTTACGTAAAATTAAATGTTGAAAGAAAACCTTTAAATAAAAAGATAGAGATGAAGATCTTTAAACAATGCAAAAAGGGAGTCAGTATTAATTCTATTAATATAAAAAAATTATCTGACTTAATAGGCGTGCTTAATGTTGTTATGTTTTCTCCAGAGGATTTGAAAATAGTAAAAGATTCACCATCCCATAGAAGAAAATTCATAGATATGGAATTATGTAAATTAAGTAAAAGATATCTTTATAATCTAAGTCAATATAAAAAAGTATTGGAGGAGCGTAATGCTGCTCTAAAAAAATTAAATGGAGAGTTAGATGTTTTAGATATTTATGATTTTCAACTAAGTAAGCTTGGATCTGAAATAATAAAATCTAGGCTTAATTACATAGAAATGCTTAATGATTATGGTGAAAAAATACATAATGACATAAGTAGTAGCAAAGAGATTATTCATTTTAATTATATTAGTTCCCTAAAGAAAATAAAGGATCTAGATGTAATAGGAGATGAATTTTTAAATTTATTGAGAAAAAATAGAAAAAAAGATATTGATGGTAGAATTACTTCTGTAGGACCTCATAGAGATGAGTTTTCTATAGAAATTAATGGTATAGATACGAGATGTTATGGTTCTCAGGGGCAACAACGAACAGCGGTTTTAACCATAAAATTTGCCTCACTTGAAATTATAAAAAAGGTAACTGGTGAGTATCCAATTTTGTTATTGGATGACGTTCTGTCTGAATTAGACTTAAATAGGCAAAGATATATACTAAGTTCAATTAATAAGGTGCAGACTTTAATTACTTGTACAGGGATAATGGATATAAATGATAACATAGGAACAAACTCTAAGGTTTTTAAGGTTTCAGAAGGAAAAGTAGAAGAGATGGTTAAATAGAGTGAAGAGGAGGGAATTATGTTTTTACACCTAGGAGAAAATGTTTCGGTTCCGATTAAAGATGTTATAGGTATATTCGATATTGAATCATCAATGTATAGTTATGACACTAGTCAATTTTTAAGAATGGCAGAAGAAGATGGTTTTGTCGAAAGAATAACCAAGGATAAACCAAAATCTTTTGTATTAGCAGAGGTGGATAAAAAGAGTAAAATTTTCTTATCACCTATTTCATCGACTACTTTATGTAAAAGAACTGGAACTTTATATAATGAGCTTTAATTGTAATTAGGAGGGTATTCATGGAAAATAAACAAGTTTATGATGAAAATCAAATACAGGTCCTTGAGGGTTTAGAAGCCGTTAGAAAAAGACCGGGTATGTATATAGGGAATACTAGCTCAACAGGATTACATCATCTAATATACGAGATTGTTGATAATAGTATAGATGAGGCTTTAGCGGGTTTTTGTAATAATATAACTATAACTATAAATGAGGATAATTCAGTATTTATCACTGATGATGGTAGGGGTATACCTGTAGGTATGCATCCTAAAATGCAAAAGCCTACATTAGAGGTTATTATGACAATACTTCATGCAGGTGGAAAATTTGGTGGGGGAGGTTACAAAGTATCTGGAGGTCTTCACGGAGTTGGTGCATCTGTAGTTAATGCATTATCTGAAAGATGTGAAGTTACTGTAGCTAGGGAAGGTAAACTTTATAAGCAAAGCTATGAAAAAGGTATCGTTGTAACTGATTTAGAAGTTATAGGTGCCACTGATGATCATGGAACTAAGACATACTTTAAGGCAGATTCAGGAATATTTGAAGATGTTGCCTTTGATTATGAAATTTTATCCCAAAGATTAAGGGAGCTAGCTTTCTTAAATAAGGGAATCAATATAACCTTAACTCATAAAGGTATTGGGAAAGAACAAAAATTTCAATACGAGGGCGGAATTAAGTCCTTTGTAGAATATTTAAATAGAAATAAAGAGCCAATTAATAAGGAGCCTATATATCTAGAGGGCAATAAAGATGATTATGTTGTTGAGATAGCTCTTCAGTACAATGATAGCTATGTAGAAAACATATATGCATTTGCCAATAATATTGACACTATTGAAGGGGGGACTCACTTAGCAGGCTTTAAATCAGCTTTAACACGTGTGTTAAATGATTATGCTAAAAAGTTTGGACACCTAAAAGAAAACGATAAAAATTTATCAGGTGAAGATATAAGAGAAGGATTAACAGCCGTTATATCTATTAAGCTTTCAGATCCACAATTTGAAGGTCAAACTAAAACCAAACTTGGAAATAGTGAGGTAAGAGGTATTGTAGATGGCATATTTAGTGAACATTTATCAGCTTATTTAAATGAGAATCCACAAATTGCTAAGCTTATAGTTGATAAATCTTTAAGTGCAGCAAGAGCTAGAGAAGCAGCTAAAAAGGCTAGAGAATTAACTAGAAGAAAATCAGTATTAGAAAGTAGTACATTACCAGGTAAATTATCAGATTGTGCATCTAAAAATCCTGATGAATGTGAAGTTTATATAGTTGAGGGAGAATCTGCGGGAGGTTCAGCAAAACAAGGAAGAAATAGACACTTCCAAGCTATTTTACCACTTAAAGGTAAGATAATGAACGTGGAGAAACAAAGACTAGATAAAATATTAAATTCTGAAGAAATAAGAGTATTGATAACAGCAATAGGTGCTGGTGTAGGTACGGATTTTGATGTAACTAAGATAAGATACGGCAGAATCATAATAATGACCGATGCCGATGTTGATGGAGCTCATATAAGAACATTGTTGTTAACATTCTTCTATAGATACATGAGAGAATTAGTTGATCAAGGACACGTATATATAGCTCAACCTCCTCTTTTTAAGGTAACTAAGAGTAAACGAGATTACTACTGTTACAGTGACAGCCAGTTAGAACAAATACTGATTCAACTAGGTGGAAAAGATAAAAATATTCAAATTCAAAGATACAAAGGTCTTGGAGAGATGAATGCTGAACAATTATGGGATACAACTATGAATCCAGAAGAGAGAACATTACTTCAAGCAACAGTTAAGGATGCTATGGAAGCGGATGAGATATTTACTATTCTTATGGGTGATAAGGTAGAACCACGTAGACAATTTATAAATGAAAATGCAAAACAAGTAATTAACTTAGATATTTAAATATAGATAAAAATATAAAGAGGTGCAGTGCATGAATAATACGGGAAAGATTTCTCAAATTGACATAAGACAAGAAATGGAAAAGTCTTATATAGATTATGCCATGAGTGTAATCGTAAGTCGTGCTCTTCCTGATGTTAGAGATGGACTTAAACCTGTACATAGAAGAATATTATTTTCTATGCACGAGCTTGGTTTAACTCCTGAAAAAGGGCATAGAAAATGTGCTAGAATTGTTGGGGATGTATTAGGTAAGTATCATCCACATGGAGATTCAGCGGTTTACGAAGCATTGGTTAGAATGGCACAAGACTTTTCAATTAGACATACTTTGGTTGATGGACATGGTAACTTTGGATCAGTTGATGGAGACTCAGCAGCAGCAATGAGATATACCGAAGCTAAGATGGATAAAATAGCAGCTCAGCTTTTGAGAGACATAAATAAAAACACAGTGGATTTTATACCGAACTTTGATGGTGAGGAACAAGAGCCCTCAGTACTTCCATCAAGATTTCCTAACCTTTTAGTCAATGGATCATCTGGTATAGCTGTTGGTATGGCAACCAATATACCTCCTCATAATTTAGGTGAGGTTATAGAGGGTGTTAAGATGATTATAGATAACCCAGAATGTACCATAGCAGATCTTATGACTAAGATTAAGGGACCAGATTTTCCAACTGCTGGTATTATACTAGGAAAGGGCGGAATAAGAAGTACTTATGAAACAGGTAGAGGAAGAATATTAGTCAGAGCTAAAACTGAAATAGAAGAACATAATAATAGACAAAGAATAATTGTTACAGAGCTTCCATATCAGGTTAATAAGGCTAGATTAATAGAAAATATAGCTAATTTAGTTAAGGATAAAAAGCTAGATGGCATAGCAGACCTTCGTGATGAATCAGATAGAGAAGGTATGCGAATTGTAATAGATCTTAAAAGAGATTCTAATGCAAATGTAGTTTTAAATAGATTATATAAACATACAAGAATGCAAGATACATTTGGAGCTATAATGCTAGCTCTTGTTAAAGGTGAGCCTAAAGTATTAAATTTAAAAGATATATTAGTTAATTATCTAGAATTTCAAAAGGAAATCATTGTAAGAAGGACAACGTTCGATCTAAATAAGACTCAAGATAGAGCTCATATCTTAGATGGTTTAAGAATAGCATTAGATAATATTGATCAAGTTATTAGTTTAATTAGAGCTTCTAAAACTACAATTGAAGCTAAAGAGGGTCTTATTAGTAAATTTAATCTTTCTGAAAAACAAACGCAAGCTATCTTAGAAATGAGATTACAAAGACTTACTGGATTAGAAAGAGATAAAATAGAAGAAGAATACAATGAGCTAATGTCTTTAATAGCAGAACTCAAAGCAATACTTAATGACGAAAATCTTGTTTTAGACATAATCAAGACTGAGTTAACAGAAATTAAGATTAAGTATGATGATCCTAGAAGAACTGCTATTGATGGAACATATATAGACAGTACTATCAATATTCAGGATTTAATAGATGATGAGCAAGTTGTTATAACATTAACGCACAATGGATATATTAAGAGGTTACCAGCAGATACCTATAGTGCACAAAAACGTGGTGGTAAGGGAATACAAGCAATGACAACAAGGGAAGATGACTTTGTTGAACATGTATTCATAACCTCTATTTTAAACACAATACTATTATTTAGTAATAAAGGTAGAGCGTATACTCTTAAGACTTATGAAATACCGGAGGCAGGAAGAACAGCCAAGGGTGTAAATGTAGTTAACTTAATAGCTACACAGTCAGATGAGAAAATACAAGCAGCACTAGCTTTAAAGGAATTTAAAGAAGATAACTATTTAATTATGGGTACAAGAAGAGGGGTAATTAAGAAAACTTCACTTTCAGCATATTCTGCTATAAGAAAAAATGGTGTAAATGCCATAAATCTTAGAGAAGATGATGAGCTAGTAGGGGTAAAACCTACTACAGGGGAAAGCGAAATATTAGTTATAACTAAAAAAGGATACTCTATAAGATTTAGTGAAACCGGTGTTAGGCCCGTTGGAAGAACAGCAACAGGTGTAAAAGCAATAACCTTAAGAGAGAATGATGAAGTTATAAGTATGGAAGTAGCTAAAATAGAGCAAGAGTTACTAGTTGTTAGTGAAAATGGCTATGGTAAAAAAACACCAGTATCAGAATATCCTGTAAGACACAGAGGCGGTAAAGGTGTTATAACCTACAAAGTTTCTGAAAAAACAGGTAAATTAGTTGGTGCGAGAATAGTTGAGAGTAATGATGAACTTATGCTTATCAATAGTAATGGAGTAGCAATAAGATTAAATATATCTGCAATATCATCTACAGGAAGAAATGCAATGGGTGTAAGACTTATGAGAAATGATGAAGATGATCAAGTAGTTGCTATTGCTAAAATAAACTGTATCGATGATAAACTAGAAGATGGTGCATTAGCCCAAGTACTAGAAGGTCATGAGGTAAAGCAGGAATTAGAAAAAACAAATGAAAGTATAGAAAAAGATTTAATAATAGATATAGAAGAAGATGAAATCATAGATAGATCAACTTCTGATGTTGATATGGTTGATGTTGAAGAATTAGATACATCAATAGGTGATGAGGATATAGAAGAGTAGATTTTTAATAAAATATAAAAAATAGCAGCAATAGAACAATATTTATTGCTGCTATTTTTTATTGATATGTATGCTTAAAAAAAATAAGATTCCTAATACACATACTAGATAGATTATAGTCTATAGTAGAGGATAATTCAGAGGGGTTGTAGTAGTTAATATTAAGAAAATAAGAGAAGTATATGATAAATAGAAAACACCTAACCTAGTGTATCTATATAAGAAAATTAATGTATAATGAAGAAAAAAGAAGGAATACAAGTATAATTAAATTAAATAACTGTAAATTAGTTTAGTATCTAGAAAAATTATGATATTATATTACTTGTCGCTGAGAGGCGTAAAGAAATACTAAGAAACAGAGAAAAAAATCTAGTTTCAAAGTAAAAAAACTTATTGACAAAGATTTAAAACTTTGTTAAAATAATAAAAGTCATCAGTTATTAGTGATGATGTGGTCTTTGAAAATTAAACAGAGTATAGAAAGAACAACTCGTAAATGCTTTGAGAAAATAAAAATAAGCTTGTCGAAAGATAAGTTAGTCAGTAATTTATACTGAGAGTAAATCAAACTTTTTAAATTGAGAGTTTGATCCTGGCTCAGGACGAACGCTGGCGGCGTGCTTA
>JAVXGR010000027.1:0-20083 GCA_036657335.1 Clostridium sp.
CAATGAAGCAAAAATACTCATAGAGGAAATGAAGTATTTTAAAGGAGGATATGTACTAGCTCCAGATTGCACATTAAGTTATTTAACACCAGTAGAAAATTTATATGCAATGATTGAAGCCATAAAAGATTTTGGCATATATTAGTTACCAGCCTATGTTAGTGTAGATTTATATAAGATTAAAAATGGCTATCTGAAAGATATTTTATAAATATATTTCAGATAGCCATTTTTCTCTGTAATACTAGAATACTTAGTATTTAGTATTAGAGGTTTTGCTTTTCCTCCTCTAATGTTTTAAATTCAATAGTAACTTGTGAAAGATTTTCGGAAAATAAAATAAAAAATAATCCAAAAGGTGTATTTACAAAAATATGGAAATAAGTTACAATCTATATTGTTAGCCTCTGATGTAAGAATATGTAAACAATTAAAGTACATGAGAAATGTGTGAAATTATGGCTATCAAACTAATTTTATAAATTATGAGTAAAAATAAAATTAAATCTAAAGTTGTTAGATTTAATTTAAGAGTTAGGGGTGATAAAATATGAAAAAAGAAAGGCGGATGTTGTCTTTCAGTGTGGCATGTATTATGATTATAAGTTTTGTTTTTGCAAATGTTTATGCAGAAGATACCGGTAGTAAAGCTGAAGAAAAAAATACAAGAAGTACAGTGGAAACTATAGTAGAGCCTGTAGAAGGATTAATTATTGATAAGACTGTTAAAAATGTTGAAAATTTTGATATACAAAATCCAGAATATCAACTTGATTTAACTGCAAAGACTGTATCAGACATTGTAACTTCTCAGGTACCGTGTGATATAGCACTTATTTTAGATACTTCAGGAAGTATGAGGCTTGATATGATTAATATTAAAAGTACAAAAGAAGTACCTAAAAGCTTAAATATGAATAAGGAATACTATATTAACCGTAGCGGAGATGTGAACAATCCAATTTATGAGAATGTTGTGTACTGGCCTCAAGGAAATCAAGGTAAGGACTGTTGGCTTTATTATGATGGACAAGGATCACATAAAGTAGAGTACGCTATAGACGGTTATGGATTTAAAAATAATGAAGGAATAGAACAACATGAGTTTTATGAACTTTCTTATGATTCATTAAGAAAGGAAATATACACACCTTATGTACAATATGCCATTAAATTAGAAAGTGGTAGAATAACAGAGGTAAATGGTATAGCTTGGAATAATGGAAGCAATCTATGGTATTACTACGAAGGTGCAAATGCTGTCTATGTAGAACCTACACAAGGCACTGTCAGTTCAGGATATAAACAATATGAATTCTTTGAAGTGGTTCCTAAAAAGAAAATTGAAGTTTTGAAGCAATCCGCTACTGAATTTGTGAAAAAGATAAAATCTAAAAGCAGTGAATCAAAAATAGATATTATCTCTTTTTCAGGTAAGGTAAGGAATGTAACTGGTGGATTTACAGGTTTAGAGACAGAGGAAGATTTTGAAAAAGTCAACAAAGCAATAAAGAATTTACAACCTCAAGATATTACCAGAACTGACTTAGGAATTAAAGAGGCATTAAAGGAAATTGAACCTATAAAAAATAATAATAGAAAAAAGGTAGTCATATTATTTACTGATGGTAGACCAACGGATAATTCCATGACCACTAAGAAACTAATTGAATTAGCATTAGCTGATGCAGATATTTTAAAGGGAAAGGATATTAATGCAGTTGTGTATTCTATAGGTATTTTTAACGATGAAGATTTCAGGGATGCGGAAGTTCAGGATTTTATGAGAAGTTTGGCAACTGCTAATGATGAGTCAGTTAAACCACCTAAAAAGTATTTTTTCAATTGTATGGACGTTGCAGAATTAGATAAGATATTTACTGAAATTTCATTAGAAGCAGGACTAAGTTTAGAAAAATGTAAAATAAAAGATTATATAGATCCTAAATTTACAATAACAGAGGAAAGTATAAAAACATTGAGGGCTAAAGGTGCTGAGGTAACAACAGAGGTTAAAGATGGAGTTACCTATGAAGTGGTTATATGGACAGAAAATATAAAACCTGGAACTGATGGGTTTAAGGATTCTATAATTATTAAACCTAAGGATTCTAGTGTATATGGTAAGCGACTTCCAACTAATATTAATGGTATATCAGCTATTTATAACTCAAAAGGAAATAATATTGGAAGTTTTCCTTTACCAAATGTAGATATTATAAACTTGGCAAAGAGTCTTAATCAAGAAAAGACTTCTATTAAGTTACAGCCTAATAATAATATTGATAGATCATATAAAATTACCCTTACAGCGTGGACAAATCTTGAGGATATTAAAATCCAAGATAATATAGGTGTAACTGATTATGAATTAAGTGGATTAAAGGATATTACTATAAAAGATTATTTAGATCCACGATTTGAGCCAACTGATCAGTGGTTAGAGTCTATTAAAGGTAATGAAAATGTAGAAGCTATATCAAATATAAAGGGTAATTGGTGCATTCAATGGAAAAATCAATTTATACCATATATGGAAAAGGACAATGTTAGTATAGATAAATGGTCAAAAGAAATAGGTGTAAAGGCAAAGGATGAATTTATAGGTGGAAATGATATTAAGACAAATATTTCACCAGATTCAGGTATATACAAGGATAATAGAAATTTGAGACCTTTTTCTGAGCCAACCGTAAATGTACCCGTAAATTTAAGTATTAGGAATAAGAATGTAAGTATTTTCTTTGGAGAAAAATTCCCTGTACATGGGGTTAAGGAGGAAATGTTTACTGGAGAAAATTTCAATTGCTTTTTAGGGGAAGAACCAACTGGAAAATTTGATTATCAGTGGTTTGAATCTAATGGAGTTACCACTATTAAGGATTTAAAGGATGAGGCATCTATTATGCCAAGTAAGGATGTTGATTATAAGTTAAGAGTAAGATTTATACCATATTTAAATGGAGATAAATCTGAAAAAACTAATGGTGGAGCTAAGGTAATAGATACATCTGTAATAGGTCAATACAATATTAAGGTTGTAACTGGGCAAATTACTGTAAATAAAACCATAGATACTAAAGACATCTGGTTTCCTCATGGAGATCCAATCTTTACTTTAAAATTAGAAAGATTAGATGATAATGAGAAAGTTGTTGAAACTTTATATGATGTAATTAGATTCGAAGAAAAGGACAATATTTATCATGGGATGACAGCAACTAAGAATATAAGCTTTAATGGACTTAAAAAGGGAAGATATCGTTTAAGTGAACTGGATACCCTAAGGTATAAATTCGAAAGTAATGCTGTTGACACTAGTAAGTCTTGTGAAGCTGAAAAACAGGGAGAATCAATTATATTTTATATGGGATATGAGAATAAAGGAAACTCAACAACTAATTTAAACAATGGTGAAGGTATGGGTACCTTCGTAAATAAGAAGGTTAATGAAAAGTATTTTTCTCATACAGATGTGGTTAAAAACACTTTTGTAATTAAGTCAAAATCTAAATAGTTAATTGAATTATTAATTACTAAAGTATAGTTTATAAGGACTCCGGCTATAAGAAAATTCCACGGAGATATAAGGAATCATTTGGTAAATATCTCTATAATAACTGGAGTCCTTCTGATACGAAAGCTTATTGGTTATATTAGGTGGATTGAGTTTAATCTAATATTTTAAAATCATATATGGTACTTAGAATTCATATAATAGGAAGAAGATGTATATTAATTTTGAATTTTGGAGGGATTAGTATGAAAAATAAAAGAGGGTTAGTTTCAAAAGCATTAGCATTGGCTGTTGTAGCTGCAATTAGTGTAGGGGCAACATCAGCTTATTTTACAGATAAGAAATCAGTAACAAATACCTTTACTGTTGGAGATGTTAAAATCGGCATTGAAGAAACAGAATGGAATAAGCCAGGAGCTAATCATGACATTGCACCAGGAGAATCATTAGGTAAGAATCCTGTAATAAATAATACAGGAAAAAATTCTTGTTGGATAAGGGTAAAGATAGATTATGATTCAAAAATATTTGAATTAGTAGGAGTAAATAATACAGAGTGGACATTATCAGGTGGATATTATTACTATAACTCAATAGTTCCTGTAGCAGGTAAAACTTCTGCTGTATTTACAAGCGTTAAGATGAAGGATGATTTTAAAGAACCTGTTAATGGTGGAGAATTAAATGTAATTGTAAATGCAGAAGCAGTGCAATCAGACGGATTTGAAACTTATACAGAGGCATTTAAGGCAGCTGAAAATGATTTTTAGAGAGTTCTTTAATATAATAAATATTATTAATAAATTATAGTATTTAAGAATTATTAATTTATAATGTTATTAATTTATAATGTTATTAATTTCAAAATAATTAAATCAAATAATCTAAATGGGAGGCAATATTATGAATAAGAAAAAAATAGCAAGTATTATTACAGCAACAGTTATGGGAACTATGATAGTTGTAGGGGGTACATTAGCTTGGTTTACAGATAAAGCTGAGGTTACCAATGTGATAACTTTTGGAAATGTAGATATTAAATTAACAGAAACTAATGATAAGGTTCCTAGTGAAGAAGGGTTAATATTTCAAGATATTACACCAGGAGATGTTTTGCATAAAGATCCTACTATAACTAATATAGGCAAAAATCAGTGTTATATCCGTGCAAAGGTTTTATTTACAGAGGGATCACCTATTACAGCAGAAACTTTAAATGTTGATAATTCTAAATGGTCATTAAAGAGTGATGGTTATTACTATTACAATGAGAAGGTTTCATCAAAGGATAAGGTAGTATTATTTGATACCGTAACAGTACCTACAACCTTAGGAAATAGTGTAAGTGATACTAGTTTTAATATAAAAATAGAAGCAGAAGCTATTCAAAGTGATAACTTCACATTTGATTGGAATAGTGCTACACCATGGGGAAGTACACCTATAACAGCTGAAACTTATGTAGTAAAATAGAAGAAGTTAAAAGGTTAATAAAATTACTTTTAAGATATTTGTAAAAAAATTTAAATTACACATTATAAGTAAACTATCACTACATTACGATAAGGACTGATGAAATGAAAAATGGAGTTATTAAAAAAGTTGCTATGACCCTTTTTATAAGCACATTATTTATGTGTTGTAGTTTCAAAGGTGTTTTGGCTATGGAAAGTGAAGTAGTTTATGAGAATGATTCTAATAAAGTTGTAACACTGCCGGGGGATGACCTTTTTCAAAACTTTAAGGATGTTTATCCAAATAGTGTCATTGAACAAAGTATTAAAATTAAAAATGAAAATAAAGACACTATAAAGTTATATCTTCGTGCAGAGCCAGCAGATGAAAAATCTTTTGAAACAAAGGAGTTACAAAATGTATCAGAGGAATTGATTAAGATGCTATCACTTACACTTAATTTAAAATCTCCTGGATTAGAAGATAAGGTGATTTATTCAGGACCAGCTTCAGGAATTACATCAGATAAAAGTGGTGAAATTGGATCAATGACAAGTAATATTTTACTTGGTGAATTTAAAAAGGATTCAAGTGGTGAAATTATAGCAACATTATCTGTTCCAGAAAACCTAGGGAATAAATATGAGAATTCAGCAGCAAAGGTAAAATGGATTTTTTCATGTGATGTTCAAAAGGATATAAGTAACAATATTGTTACAGGAGATAGATGGCCAATGGTTTTAAATTTAGCAGTAAGTATAATTAGTGGAGTGGTTATTTTATTAGTTATAGTAAAAAGAAAAAATAGTAAGAAAGCATAGTTTAATATTGAATTACAAGGGGATTGTATGGAATTGATTTTTAATCAATTTTATTACAATTCCTTTTTTACTTTGTGACTAAAAAAAAATACCCTACCAAGTGCTATAAAAGAAAAAGAGGTATAGAAAAAGGTAGGTGATGAAAATGTATTTCATAGAAGAATAGCCTGAAAGAGTAAAAATTGAGTGTATATATCTATTTTCCAGCTATAATCACAAAAAAAATTACTTATTGTGGTTTAAAAGAAGTTTTTTGCAAAAGCCTATTGCTATTTACCTGTAGATATTTTAAAATCAATATAAGTAGTTAAATAGTTATAAATTAATCTAAAAAAAGTTAAAATAATACTTTAAAAACCAAAAAAAACCATTAAAGCAATAATCATTCCAAAAACTTATTTACAACACCATACAAAAGTACTACAATTTATATGAATGCTTATTGTTAATCCGTATATGTTATAATGTTAACCTAAATACGGCCTATAAGAATTTATTTAGATTTAGAAATTAATGTTATTAATTACGAAAAAATTTAAATTAAGTCTAAGGTTATTAGATTTGATTTAGGATCTAGGGGTGATAAAATATGAAAAAACGAAGGCGTATGTTCTCCTTTAGTCTAGCATGCATTATGATTATAAGTTTTGTTTTTGCTAATGTTTACGCAGAAGATATAAGCAACAAAGCTCAGGGGAAGGATACAAAGGGTACAGTAGGGGCTATAGTAAGGCCAGTGCCAGGATTAAGCATTGACAAAACTGTTAAAAATGTTGTGGATTTTGATAATCAAAATCCAGAGTATCAGTTGGATTTAACTGCAAAGGTTCAATCTGAGATTGTAGCACAACCATCAGATGTAGTGCTTATTTTAGATGTTTCAGGAAGTATGAAGCAGGATATATTTAGTACTAAAAAAACATCAGAAGTATATAAGAGGGTAGATACTACCCGTGATGACTACTATGTTCGTATTGGTGGAGGAGATAGTGAAAATTACATCCCCGTTACATACTGGGATGCTCAAGGTTGTTGGTTCTATTATGACAATAATGGTCAAAGTCATAAAGCAGACTATGCTGTAAGTGGTTATGGAATGATAAATAGCGAAGGAATAGAGCTACATGATTTTTATGAACTTTCCCATGATGAAAACGGAAAAAGTGTATATACCCCTTATGTACAATATGTTATTAAATTAGATAATGGTAGGATAGCAGAGGTAAAGGGTATTAATTGGAATAATGGAAAAAATGATTGGTATTATCAAAACGAGGATGGAAGTACCAACATGGATGTAGAACCTAAACAGGGTGTAAAAGGAAGTAAGAAACAGTATGAATTCTTTGAAGGAATTCCTAAAAAGAAAATTAATGTTTTAAGAGAATCGGCCAGTATGTTCATTGATAATCTTGCAAAAAAAAGTAAGAAATCTAAAGTGGATATTATTTCCTTTTCAGATAGTGTAACAAATGAAACTAACGGATTTAAAGACTTAGATACACAGCCAAAGGTAGATGAAATTAAAGGTGTAATAAATGCTTTACAACCTAGAAGTGTTACGAGAACTGATTTAGGAATGGCAGAGGCTGTAAAGGCACTTGACCCTATAAAGAATAATGGAAGGAAAAAGATAGTTGTATTACTTACTGATGGTAGACCAGAGGGTAGTGATAGTGGTGGTGCAATTGCAATGGATACACTTATTGCAGCAGCAGAAAATAGTGCTAGAACTTTAAAAAGTAGTCCCACTAAGGCAGTTTTATATTCTATAGGTATTTTTAATGAGCAAGACTTTAGCGAAAAAAAAGTTCAAGATTTTATGAGAAATGTAGCAACACCTAAGGATAATTCAGTTCAGCCTCCAAAGGATTATTTTTTCAACTGTAGTGAGGCAACTGACTTAGATAAAATATTTAATGAAATTTCATCAGAAACAGGAACAAGCCTAGAAAAATGTAAAATAAAGGATTATATAGATCCTAAGTTTATAATTACACAAGAAAGTATAAAAGAATTGAGAGCTATGGGTGCTACGGTAACAACAGAGATTAAGGGTGGAGTTACCTATCAAGTAGTTATATGGACAGAAACAATAAAACCTGGAACCGAGGGCTTTAAAGGAACTATAATTATCAAACCTAAGGATGCTAGCGTTTATGGAAAAGATTTACCAACTAATATTAATGGAATATCAGCTGTTTATGATAAAACAGGAAATAATATTGGTAGTTTTCCTCTACCAACTGTTGATATTATAAACTTAGCACAGGAGCTTAATCAAGAAAAGACCTCTACTAAGGTAGAGATTAGTAATAATCTTAATCGTTCATATAAGATTACACTTAAAGCTTGGACAAGTCTTGAGAATGTGAGAGTCTATGATGACGTAGGTATTACCAATTATGAGTTAAGCGGACTTAAAAATATTACTATAAAGGATTATTTGGATCCACGCTTTGAGCCAACAGTTGAGTGGCTAGCATCTATCAAAGGACAGCCAAATGTAGAAGCTAATCAGGATACAAGTGGTAATTGGTACATTCAATGGAATAATCAATTTATACCATATATAGAAGCTGGAAATACGTCTATAAATAAGTGGTCAAAGGACATTATTATAAAGGCTAAGGATAAATTCATAGGTGGAAATGATATTCCAACAAATATTGCACTAGATTCAGCAATATACAAGGGAAATGTAATTCTGAAAGAATTTTCTAAGCCAACTGTAAATGTACCAGTGAATTTAAGCATTATAGATAAGCAAGAAAGTATTTTCTTTGGAGAAAAATTCCCTGTAGATGGGGTTAAAGAGGAAATGTTTACTCAGGGAAATCCTAATTGTTTTTTAGGAAAAGAGCCAACAGGAACATTTAATTATCAGTGGTTTGAATCAGATGGAGTTACTACTATTAATGATTTAAATGAGAAGGCATCACTTAGCCTAAATAAGGATCTTAATTATAAGTTAAGAGTAACATTTACACCAAAGTCCACTGGAACTATTTCAGAGGGAACCAGTGGTGGGATAAAAGTAGAAGAGACATATGTAGTAGGTCAATATGATATTAAGGTTGTTAGTGGGCAAATTACTGTAAATAAAACCATAGATACTAAGGACATATGGTTTCCTCATGGGGATCCAATCTTTAATTTTAAGTTAGAAAGATTAGATGCCAATGAGCAGACTATTGAAACACTTTATGATGTAATTAGATTTGAAGAAGGTAACAATATTTACGATGGGACTACAGCAACAAAGTATATAACTTTCAATGGGCTTAAAAAGGGTAAATATAGATTAACTGAACTTGATACCCTACGTTATAAATTTGAGAGTAATTCCGTTGATACTAGTAAGTCTTGCAAGGCTGAAACATATGGACAAGCGATGAACTTTTATATGGGTTATGAGGACAAAGGAAACTCAACAACTAATTTAAAAAATCGTGAAGGTATGGGTACTTTTATAAATAAAAAAGGTAATGAAAAATATTTTTCTCATACAGATGTGGTTAAAAACACTTTTGTACTTAAGTAAAAATTTCAGTAGTTAATAATATAACAACTGAGTACTAAAATATATTCTAGGAGGACTCCAGTGTTAAAAAAAATATGGGATATAGCTGTAACAATTGTTTTGGTAATTATGATTATAGTAGCTGGGGTCCTGTTGATACCAAAGCTTATTGGTTATGAAACTTACACAGTTTTAAGTGGAAGCATGGAGCCAGAATTTCATGTTGGAAGTATAGTCTTTGTAAAAAGCCTTACTCCAGATGAGATAAGTATAAATGAAGCCATAAGTTTTAAATTATCTGGACAACAGGGGAAGATAGCAACACATAGAGTAGTTGAAATAAATACAGAGGATAAATACTTTATAACAAAGGGTGATGCAAATAATTTTACGGATACTAATCCAGTAGAATTTAAAGACTTAATAGGGAGAGCTGAATATAGCATACCTGTACTTGGTTATATAAGTGTATATATGCAAACTAAGCAAGGTATGATTATTGCTGTAGGTGTATTAGTTATCTTAGGTATATGCAATTTTTTACCTAAGAACTTTAAAAAATAATATATATGTATTATTAGAGATTATTAATAAAAATACTGAAAAATTTGGAGGTTTTATTATGAAAAATAAAAGAGGATTAGTATCAAAGGCATTAGCAGTGGTTGTGGTAGCTGCAATTAGTATAGGAGCTACATCTGCGTATTTTACAGACAAGCAATCAGTAACTAATACTTTCACAGTTGGGGACGTTAAAATCGGTATTGAAGAAACTGAATGGGGTAAGCTACCTAATCATGATATTGCTCCAGGAAAAACCTTATCTAAGGATCCTGTAATAAAGAATACTGGAAAAAATTCTTGTTGGATGAGAGTGAAAGTAGCATATGATACTACAATATTTGAATTAGCAGGAGTAGATACTACAAATTGGACATTGGTAGGAGATTACTATTATTATAATTCAATAGTGCCAGCAGCAGGTAAAACTTCTCCTGTGTTTACTAGTGTTAAGATGAAAAATGATTTTAGTGCAGCTGTTCCAAGTGGAAAATTAGATGTAATTGTAAATGCAGAAGCAGTACAATCAGATGGATTTACTACTGCTATGGATGCATTTAATGCAGGATTCCCTACGCAACCTTAATAATAAATATATTGTAAAAGACTAGATTTTGTTGCTGAAAAAGAAACTATAAGAGTATCTAAAAAAATGGAGGGGTTATTATGAGAAATAAAAGAGTTAAAAGAGGATTAGTATCAAAGGCATTAGCATTGGTTGTGGTAGCTGCAATTAGTATAGGAGCTACATCTGCGTATTTTACAGACAAGCAATCAGTAACTAATACTTTCACAGTTGGGGACGTTAAAATCGGTATTGAAGAAGCTGAATGGGGTAAGCTACCTAATCATGATATTGCTCCAGGAAAAACCTTATCTAAGGATCCTGTAATAAAGAATACTGGAAAAAATTCTTGTTGGATGAGAGTGAAAGTAGCATATGATACTACAATATTTGAATTAGTAGGAGTAGATACTACAAATTGGACATTGGTAGGAGATTACTATTATTATAATTCAATAGTGCCAGCAGCAGGTAAAACTTCTCCTGTGTTTACTAGTGTTAAGATGAAGGATACTGTTAAGGAATCTACAATTACATCTGGACAATTAGACGTAATTGTAAACGCGGAAGCAGTACAATCAGATGGATTTACTACTTATACAGAGGCATTTAATGCAGCATTCCCTGTGACACCTTAGGTTTAAGAATAAACACATTATAATATGTTGAATCTTTACTAAATATAGAAAAAAATTAAAAACACCAATTTAAAATTATTAATTTAAAATTGGTGTTTTCAATAATTAGGATAGTTTTTTTAATTAAGGAGTATAGAAGATTATGAATAAGAAAAAAATAACAAGTATTGTTACAGCAGTAGTTATGGGAACTATGATAATTGTAGGTGGTACATTAGCATGGTTTACAGATAAGGCTCAGGTTACAAATGTAGTAACTTTTGGAAATGTTGATATTAAGTTGACAGAAACTAAGAATAATATTCCTAGTGAAGATGGATTGAATTTTGTAAGCATAATTCCAGGGGCTGTTTTGGATAAAGATCCTACTATAACTAATATAGGAAAAGCTGATTGTTATATACGTGCAAAGGTTATATTTACAGAGGGAGCACCTATTGGATCAGAAACTTTAAATGTTGATAATTCTAAATGGGCATTAAAAAGCGATGGGTATTACTATTATAATGAGAAGGTCTCTTCAAATAATAAGGTAACATTATTTGATAAGGTATTAATACCTACAACCTTAGGAAATAGTGCGAGTGATACTACATTTAATATAACAATAGAAGCAGAAGCTATTCAAAGTGATAATTTCACATTTGATTGGAATAGTGCTACACCATGGGGAAGCACACCTATAACAGCTGAAACCTATGTAGCAAAATAGAAAAACAAGTATTTAAACTTTCAATCTATTAGGTAGAAAAACCATATAGATAATTTATTAGGTAATCATAGGGTGATAAAATTACTTTGAAGATATTTATATAATGCATAAAAGTAAATCATCACTACATTACGATAAGGACTGATGAAATGAAAAATGGAGTTATTAAAAAAGTTGCTATGACCCTTTTTATAAGCACATTATTTATGTGTTGTAGTTTCAAAGGTGTTTTGGCTATGGAAAGTGAAGTAGTTTATGAGAATGATTCTAATAAAGTTGTAACACTGCCGGGGGATGACCTTTTTCAAAACTTTAAGGATGTTTATCCAAATAGTGTCATTGAACAAAGTATTAAAATTAAAAATGAAAATAAAGACACTATAAAGTTATATCTTCGTGCAGAGCCAGCAGATGAAAAATCTTTTGAAACAAAGGAGTTACAAAACTTATCACAAGAATTGATTCAGATGTTATCACTTAAACTTGATTTAAAATCTCCAGGATTAGAAGACAAGGTTATTTATTTAGGACCAGCTTCAGGAGTTACATCAGATAAAAGTGGAGAAATAGGATCAATGACAAGCAATATTTTACTTGGTGAATTTAAGAAAGATTCAAGTGGTGAAATTATAGCAACATTATCTGTTCCAGAAACCTTAGGGAATAAGTATCAGAATGCAGCCTCAAAGGTGAAGTGGATTTTTTCATGTGATGTTCAAGAGGGTGTTAAAGAGGAAATAAGTGATGACATTGTTACTGGAGATAAATCACCAATGATTTTAAATCTAACAGCAAGTATAATTAGTGGAGTGGTTATTTTATTAGTTATCATCAAAAGAAAAGATAGTAAGAAAGTATAATTTAATATTATATTTAAGAGGGGTTGTATGAGATTGATTTATAAATTAATCTCATACAACCCCTTTTAAAGTCTCCTTGAACATGATAAAAAACTTAAAGTTGAATTAGGTATTAAGAGTAGTTTAAAACAATATTAAGTATTGAGAATAGGTGAAAATAAGATTAAGTATTAAAAAGTTATCTAAAAGAAGATTAAGTATTAAAAAGTGAGCTGAAATTTGATATAATATTAATAATTATTTGAATAAACAAAATAATCTTAAGAATACATTAAGGAGGGGATTTTACTATGAAGAATTATGGACCAATAAGTAACAAAGTAAAAGAAATGCTACACGGGGCGGACTATAATCCAGAACAATGGATAGATGTGCCTGGGATTTGGGGAGAAGATGTAAGATTGATGAAATTATCACATTGTAATGTGGTAGCCATAGGAATATTCTCCTGGACTATGATAGAGCCTGAAGAAGGTAAGTTCAATTTTCAGTGGTTGGACAATATAATGGATATTATGCATGAAAACGGAAATTATGTTATACTTGCCACCCCAACAGGAGCTAAACCAACTTGGATGGCTCATAAATATCCAGAGGTATTGAGGGTAAATAATAATAGGGTAAGAAATTTATATGGTGAGCGTCATAACCATTGCTATACCTCACCTGTTTATAGAGAAAAGGTTTCCATTCTGGATAGAGCTTTAGCTGAAAGATATAAGGAGCATCCAGCTCTTATTATGTGGCATATTTCTAATGAATTTGAAGGACAATGTCATTGTGAACTTTGCCAAGAGGCTTTTAGAGAGTTTCTTAAGGAAAAATATAATAATAGTTTAGATGAATTAAACAATGCTTGGTGGGGTAAATTCTGGAGTCATACATACACTGATTGGAGCCAAGTGGAATCACCAGCACCACATGGTGAGCCTGCATTACACGGATTAAACTTAGATTGGATGAGATTTATTTCTTACCAAACATTAGATTACTATAAGCATGAGAGAAGTATTTTAAAAGAAATAACTCCAGATATGCCTATAACAACTAATTTTCATGATTATGTTGCACTTGGTAGAGGTATTGATTATTGGAAGTTTGCACCTTACTTAGATGTAGTTTCATGGGACAATTATCCTTACTGGCATGGTGAAAGATCTGATGCACACGAGGGAAGTAGGAGAGCTTTTATTCACGATTTAAATAGATCTATATTAAATGGAAAACCATTTATGATGATGGAAAGTTCACCAAGTTCAACAAATTGGCAACCAGTTGCGAAGCTAAGACGTCCAGGCATGCATGCTTTGTCATCTCTGCAAGCAGTTGCTCATGGATCAGATACTGTTCAATATTTTCAGTGGAGAAAGAGTAGAGGATCTTCAGAAAAATTTCATGGTGCTGTTGTAGATCATTGCGGTCATGAGAATACAAGGGTATTTAAAGATGTAACTAAGGTTGGAGAAATATTAAGTAAACTTAATGAGGTAGTTGGTACTTCAGTTGAACCAGAGGTAGCGGTTATTTATGATTGGGAGAACTATTGGGCTATAGATGATGCTCAAGGACCAAGAATTGAAAAGAAAGACTACTTTGAGACTTGTCAAAGACATTACAAGGCTTTTTGGGATATGTCAATGCCAGTAGATGTTATTAACATGGATTGTGATTTTTCTAAGTATAAGGTTTTATTAGCACCTATGCTTTATATGGTAAGACCAGGAGTTGGTGAGAGAATAGAAGAATTCGTTAAAAATGGAGGGACACTTGTAACCACTTATTGGAGTGGTATAGCAGATGAAAATGACCTGTGTTTCTTAGGTGGATTTCCAGGTCCTCTTAGGAAGGTTACAGGGATATGGTCAGAGGAGTTAGATGCCCTTTATGACGAGGATCTTAATCATGTAACCTTTGGTCAAAACAATTCTCTTTCTATGAAAGGGGAATATGAAGCTAGGATTTTCTGTGATTTGATACATTCAGAAGGAGCAGAGGTCCTTGCAACTTATAAATCAGATTTCTATAAAGGAATGCCAGCGCTTACTTGTAATAAATTTGGACAAGGTGAAGCATATTACATGGCATTTAGAAACAATGAAGAATTCTTAAAGGATTTCTATGAAAGTTTAGCTTCTAAAATGAATTTAAGTAAAGCAGTAGATTTAGATTTACCACAGGGAGTTAATGCACAAATTCGTAAAGATGAAAAAAATGAATTTATATTCTTAATGAACTTTACTAATGAAAATAAAGTTGTAGATCTTAAGAATAAGAGTTTTATTAATATGGAAGATGGGAATAATATAAAATTATCTCTAGAAATAGAAGCCTATGGAGTTAAGGTGTTAAAGATTAAATAGGGTAAATTAATATAAAATTAAAAACTATGAAGTTATATTTTAATATAGAACTTCATAGTTTTATAATTTGAATTAGGGTTTTAAATTATATTTCCTGTAAGTGTACAGCTCACTAATTATTAAAAGAATAACTCATATTATGGTTAAAACACAATAAGCTGTCAATGAATTACTATTATATAATCTGTAGTATTTTAAGGGTCAAATTTTCATAATATATAGTGTATAATACTTATTAAAAGTATTTTTGTGCTTTAATCATATTAGATAAAAAATATAAAATTATAAATTACAAAAGATAAATTTATAATATTAAAGAACTTTAATTCCGATAAGCTTAATATGATTAGAAATAAACTCAGGTTTTATAGGTTCTTCTTTCATTAAATCTGTAGAAAGATATTTTTTATTATCATCAGGGAATATTGTTACTACGTTAGCATCGTAATCAAAGTTATCCAATGCTAAAACAGCTCCAAGGAAGTTAGCGCCGGAAGAGATTCCAATTGCTAAACCAAGCTCTTCTGCAAATTTTTGAGCCATGATGATAGAGTCACCATCATCTACACTAATAATTTCATCTAAGAAATTTAAATCTAATAAATCAGGAATAAATTCATCGGAAATACCTTGTATTCTATGAGCACCAACCTTATTACCAGTAGATATAGTTGGTGAATTTGATGGCTCTAATGGATATACTTTAACGGAGGGGTTTTTTTCTTTGAGATATTTACCAATTCCCATAACAGTACCACCAGTACCAACACCAGCAACCAATGCATCAGATACTAAGTCATGCTTTATTAAATCATTCCATATTTCTGGTCCAGTTGTAAGGTAGTTAGCTTCAGTATTATCTTCATTAGAGAATTGGGAAGCTAAAAATACACTTGAATCAAGCTTAGCAAGGTCTTTAGTCATCTGAATACTTCCTAGAAATCCACCCTCTTCTTTGCTCACTAATCTTATATCTGCACCTAGAGATCTTATTATATTTTTTCTTTCAGTACTCATCCATTCAGGCATATATATAGAGACTTTATTTCCTACAATTTTACCAATAGCAGCTATTGATATACCAGTATTACCACTAGTGGCTTCAACTATTAAGTCATCCTCTTTAAGGCGTCCCTCCGAGTAAGCTTTTTTTATAATATGAAAGGCCATTCTATCTTTAATGCTTCCTGTTAAATTATAGTACTCAAGTTTTGAAAAGATTTTTTTTAGTTTTCCTTTATAGGTAAATGATATTTCTATTAAAGGTGTATTACCAATAAGTTTGGAGATATTATCTAGTTTTTCTTGTGTTTTTACTTTGTTATTCAAGTTAAAAAACCTCCTGTATTTACAATCTAATATTATAATTAAGCTTAAACAATGCAAATATAAGTTTAGTATACAAAACATATACAAAGTTAATTATACTAAGGAAACCATAAATATACAAAGGGAATTAATTATATTTTAGTGGTATTATATATAACCTTCTTAGGGGTTATTATAGTGCCATATAATTAATACTGTTACAAATTTAGCTTTTGATGAGAAAATATTATTTAAGCTATTTACATATTATGAGTAAAGTGTTATTATGAGCATATAAAATTTAATAAGTCTTCAGGGCAGGGTGTAATTCCCTACCGGCGGTAAAGCCCGCGAGCCATAATGGCAGATTCGGTTAGATTCCGAAGCCGACAGTAAAGTCTGGATGAAAGAAGATAAATCATAGATATAATAATTTATTTTAAATTGTGCTTAGTTAGCATAATTATATTTATTTTGTATATTGAGCTCTGAAATATTTAATATTTCAGAGCTTTTTTGATGTAAAGTATTATATTTAAAGCTTTGCTTAAATATAAAATGCCCTAAGTTTATATAACTTAGGGCATTTTATATTTTAATATATCTGTGTAGGTATATTGGGAGAAATATTAAAGTTAATATTGTAAATAAATATTTTTTAGATATTATAAGCATTATAAAGAAACTGAGATATTCAAATATAAATATAGAAAAATAGGGGGAGTATCTATGGATAAGAAGTATATGAAGTTGGCTTTGGAATTAGCAAAAAAAGGCTGTGGAAGTGTAAGTCCTAATCCTTTAGTTGGTGCAGTAATTGTTAAAGATAATAGGATTATAGGTGAAGGGTACCACGAAATTTATGGAGGTAACCATGCTGAGGTAAATGCATTTACAAATTCAAGTGAAAGTGTAGATGGAGCAACTATCTATGTAACCTTAGAGCCTTGCTCTCATTATGGGAAAACTCCACCCTGTGTTGATAAAATAATAGAAAAAAATATATCAAAGGTTGTCATTGGAACACTAGATCCTAACCCCATAGTATCTGGATGTGGAATGAAGAAACTTAGAGATGCGGGTATAAATGTTGAAGTAGGAGTATTAGAAGAAGAATGTATAAGAATTAATGAGATATTTATGAAGTATATAGTTAAAAAAACCCCCTTTGTAGTTATGAAAATAGCAATGTCATTAGATGGAAAGATAGCTACAAGCTCTGGAGAATCAAAGTGGATTTCAGGGGAGGATTCTAGAAGAAGGGTACATGAATTAAGGGGAGAACTTTCAGCCATTATGGTTGGGGTTAATACTATTATTAAAGATGATGCAGAACTTACTTCAAGGATAGAAGGAAGTAAAAACCCTATAAGAATAGTTGTGGATAGCACTCTTAGGATTCCCATTGAGTCAAGGATCATAAAATCAATAAATAAATCTAGGCTTATTATTGCAACTACTAACAAGGCAACTGTTGAAAGAATAAATATTTTAGAGGAAAAAGGAGCAGAAGTTTTAATTCTTAAGGATAAGAATGGAAGAGTAGATTTACAAGAATTAATGATTAACTTAGGGGAGTTACAGATAGATAGTATTCTTTTGGAAGGAGGTTCGATTTTAAATTATTCGGCCTTAGAGTCTTCTATAGTTGATAAGGTTCAAATATATATTGCACCTAAAATAATAGGGGGAGAACAAGCAAAAACACCTGTTTCAGGAGAGGGAGTAACTTTATTAAAGGATGCATTTAAGGTAAGGGATTTAAAAACAAGATTTATAGGGGAAGATATATTTATAGAGGGATATATATAAGGAGATGAAATATCTATGTTTACAGGAATAATTGAAGAAATAGGTATTATAAGAGGTATAAAGAAAGGAGGAAAATCTTCTAATCTTATAATTGAAGGAAAGAAGGTTATCAGTGGTACAAGCATAGGGGATAGTATTTGCACCAATGGTGTATGTCTTACTGTAACTGATATTACTAGAGATACATTTAAAGCAGATGTAATGGCTGAAACTCTTATAAGAAGTAATTTAGGAAGTTTAAAAATAGGAAGTAAGGTTAATCTTGAAAGGGCTTTAAATTTAGAAAAAAGGCTTGGTGGACATATAGTTAGTGGACATATAGATGGTTTAGGAGAAATAGTATTATTAATTAGAGATGATAATGCTGTTTGGATTACTATTAAGGCATCGATGAATATACTTAGATATATTGTTGAAAAAGGCTCTATTGCAATAGATGGAATAAGTTTAACGGTTGCATATGTAAGTGAGGAATATTTTAAGGTGTCAATAATTCCACATACTGGTAAGGAAACTATATTGTTAGATAAATTAGTAGGGGATACTGTAAATCTCGAGTGTGATGTAATTGGGAAATACGTTGAAAAACTCTTGGGTTTTCAAAGTGAGAGTGCAAGGTCAAGGTCAAGCAATAGTTCTATGAGTGAAAAATTTCTTATGGATAATGGATTTATTTAATTAAGGAGGAGTATAAATGTTTGAGTTTAATACAATTGAGGAAGCAATAGAGGATATTAAGGCAGGAAATATAGTTATAGTTATTGATGATCCAGATAGAGAAAACGAGGGCGATTTATTAATGGCAGCAGAAAAGGTTACTGGAGAGGCTATAAACTTTATGGCTACTCATGGTAGGGGGCTTATATGTATGCCAATGGAGGAGAAGAGATTAAGAGAATTAGCAATTCAGCCTATGGTTGAGAATAACACTGATAATCATGAAACAGCATTTACAGTATCAATAGATCATATAGATACAACCACAGGTATTTCAGCCTATGAAAGAGCCCTTACTATACAAAAGACCTTAGAGCATAGTGCTAAGAAGGATGATTTTAGAAGACCAGGACATATATTCCCATTAGCTGCTAGGGAGGGTGGAGTTTTAAAGAGAATTGGACATACAGAAGCTGCGGTTGATCTTCCTAGGTTAGCTGGATTAAAACCTGCTGGGGTTATATGTGAAATTATGAGTGATGATGGAACCATGGCAAGAACTGCTGAATTAATGGAGTTCAGTAAAAAACATAATTTAAAGATTATAACTATAGCAGACTTAGTTAAGTATAGAATGAAAACTGAGAGTTTTGTTGAAAGAGTTATTGAAACAAAGATGCCAACAAAATATGGGGATTTTAAAATCTATGGATTTATAAATAAATTAAATGGAGAACATCATGTAGCATTGGTTAAAGGAAATATAGAGGAAGACAAGCCTATATTAACTAGGGTACATTCAGAGTGTTTAACCGGTGATGCACTAGGATCAATAAGATGTGATTGTGGAGAACAATATGATGCAGCTATGAAAAAGATTGCAGAAGAGGGCTGTGGAATATTATTATATATGAGACAAGAGGGAAGAGGAATAGGACTAATAAATAAATTAAGGGCATATGCACTACAGGATGAAGGATTTGATACTGTAGAAGCAAATCTGAAATTAGGTTTTCCTGATGATATGAGAGATTATGGTATAGGAGCACAGATACTTAAGAACTTGGGAGCAAGAAAGCTTAGACTTATGACTAATAATCCTAGAAAAATTAATGGCTTATTAGGATATGATATTGAAATAGTGGAGAGGGTATCTATTCAAATTCATAGCAACGATAAAAATGAATTTTACTTGAAAACTAAAAAAGAAAAGCTGAATCACATATTAGATTAGGAAAACAATTAAATATGATAAAAATAACTAAAGATGATTTGAAGTAACTAGGAGTAACTA
>JAVXGR010000028.1:0-19574 GCA_036657335.1 Clostridium sp.
CTCTCAAATTTAGCTTTTGACATTATAATAGCCTCCTTATTTGTTACTTATAATTTTATTGATACACTCATCCTGGTGTTTTGTTTAAAACAAAATTTATCCTGGAGCCCACAATCGGGATTGAACCGACGACCTCCACCTTACCAAGGTGACGCTCTACCGACTGAGCTATGTGGGCATAGATTTTTTCTGCTTTCACTAACCTAGATAAGCAATTCTACTTTAATATTAATATCATCTAAATACTACATGACTAGTTATAAATTTTACTATTCTTTTTTTGTTTTGTCAACCCGAATTTCATCTTTTAACTAAAGATTTTTCTAACTTTCTTTTAACTCTTTGCAGTGCATTATCTATTGATTTCGCTTCTTTATCTAGATCAGAAGCTATTTCCTGATAAGACTCTCCATTTATATGTCTTAATAGCACCTCTAACTCTAATTTGGATAAAGTATTTTGTATTTTATTTTCTATTGTATTAATCTCTTCATTTCCAATAATAAGTTCTTCTGGATTTGTATTCATTCTTGTACTTACTAGTTCTTCTAGAGTCTTATGCGATTCTTCATCATACATATGCTTGTTTAATGAAATATAACTATTCAGAGGTATATGTTTTTGCCTTGTAGAGGTTTTTACAGCAGTTATCATTTGTCTTGTTACGCATAAATCTGCAAATGACTTGAAAGAAGCCGTCTTATCTTGCCTGTAATCACGAATAGCCTTATATAAACCTATCATACCTTCTTGATATACATCCTCTTTATCTGCACCTACCAAAAAATAAGATTTAGCCTTCATCTTTATAAATTTTCGATATTTTTCCATTAAATACTCTATAGCATATTCATTCCCCTGATTAGCCTTCATGACTAATTCTTCATCTGACTCATCTGTAAATTGCATTTCTAAATCTTTTTTGAAAATTTCAGAGTTGCTCATTTTATTCAACCTAACCCCTCCACTTATAGTATGTTTATAAAACATACCTAGATTATAACTAGAAATTTTTTACAAGTCAATCCTTCTATGTACTTTTTCGCATTATATCAAGCTTTTCTCTCACTTCATCGCTTTCTATAATATCTTCTAGAAGATTCCTCTTTATAGAATAGTCAGTATTTATTTTCTTCCTTATTATTGAATTAACACTATTTATATCATGATAAAATTCCAAAGATGACTTTCTTGAGGCGCCTCTTTGAAATATAATTTGTTGTTGTAAGGAATCTGATGTAACAACAGTAATATCAATTTTTCTTCCAATTTTATTCACACTTTTTTCAATGTAACTATCCGCCGTTTGCCCATGTTTAGTAAAAATAACCACAAGATTACCATATATTTCTTTTTGTTCTATAGCGCCTTTAACTAAATAAGCGTCAAAAACCAATATGATTTTATATCCCTTATAGCTTGAATAATCTTGAAGAGTGTCAATTAAACCTTGACGAGCCCCTTCAAAACTTACTTCCTTCATGTACTTTAAATTCGGCCAACTGTTAATCACATTGTACCCGTCTATAAAAAAGGTCTTCATTATTTAGATTTTACTAACCTTTGTTTCAATGCTTCATACATAAGAATTCCACCCGCTACTGAAGCATTTAATGATGATATTTTTCCCACCATCGGAATTTTAACTAAACAATCACATTTTTCTTTCGTATGTTTAGATAATCCTCTTCCTTCACTTCCAATAACTAATGCTACTTTACCAGATAAATCTGTTTCATAGCAGAATCCTTGCCCTTCCATGTGAGCGCCGTAAACCCATATTCCTTTTTCCTTTATACTATCAATGTAAGTGTTAATATTTGTTACTTTAGCTATCTTCATATGGTCAACCGCCCCAGCTGAACACTTATAAACAGTTGGTGTAACTCCAACATTCCTTCTTTTAGCTATAACTATACCATGTGCCCCACAAGTCTCTGCTGTTCTAATAATTGCACCAAAGTTATGCGGATCCTCTATCTCATCTAATATTATTATAAATGGCTCCTCACCCTTTTCTGCTGCTAAAGCCAATATATCATTTACTTCACAATATTTGTATGGCGTAGTCATAGCAATCACGCCTTGGTGTGACTGACCTTGAGACATAAGATCTAGTTTTTTCTTATCTACATCTTTGATAACAATTTTATTCTCTTTAGCTAACTTTATAACCTCATTTATTGAGCCTGTTGTACTACCTGAACTAATAAGTATGTATTCTATACTTTTACCTGATTTTATAGCTTCCATTACAGCATTTCTGCCCTCAACTATATTTTCATTTATAGGTTGTTGATTTTCTATATCTTGTGAAGGCTTTTCTCTCTGATCTCTTTTTGCAAAATCTGCTCTTCTTGTTGAACTACTTTTGGGTGCAAACTCTGCTCTTTTTCCTGAATCGCTTCTTTTGCCGAACTCTGCTCTTTTTCCTGAATCGCTTCTTTTGCCGAACTCAGATCTTTTTCCTGAGTCACTTCTTTGTCCAAACTCAGATCTTTTTTCTGAATCGCCTCTATCCATTGCATCACTTCTTCTTACTGAATCACCTTTTCTACCAAATTCGTGTTTTGTCCCCCCCTCTGCTCTTCTACCATTACCTGCTTTTCTATCATTTTCTGATTTTATATAATTATTTTTCATATATTCTCCTTTTCTCTCATTATTAAATTAATCTTAAATATTTATTTTGCATTTCCAAAACTTTACCACAAGTCATCTTACCTTCTGAACATTTTCCCTTTACACAATTAGGGCCAGCATATTTAAATAATGTAGGTGATACCATTTTCACTTCACGTAACATTTGATCTGCTAAATTTCTTATCTCCCACTGTGCCCTATCACAACATCTATGATGAAAGAAATTCATTAGTGATCTAGCATTCATAGTCACAATTATTTTTGTTTCACATGCATTAGGAAATACGTATCTTGCATCTTCTATTGATTTTTTCTCTGCAGTTTTAGTGTTCATACCCTTATTAATATAATCATGCATCAATATATCTATTAACTCATCATAGGATTTTTGACTACTTTGCATAGATTTAGTGAATATCTGTCTTGCATTTTCATTTTTCTCTATAGCTGGAGGTATTATATATTCAAACTGATTTAATTTAACATACCTTTGGCTTTGCTGAGAATAAGAGCCTATCCTGTGACGTACTAATTGATGAGTTAAACTTCTAGAAACCCCTTCTATTCCAAATGTAAAAGACACGTGTTCTATTGGAGATTCATGTCCTAAAGACATAAGCATCTCTAAAAACTTCTGTTGCTTCTCCTCTGTAAGATTTCCTTGTATTTCATCAATCCCAACAGAACTATAACAAAGCTTGGCCGCCGATGCTATAATATTTTCAGGATTCGGTGTATACGCTATTAATTTTACTTTAACGGGCATCTATAATTTCCCCTTCCTCCATTATAAACTGGAATATCTCTTTTAACCTCTGATTTTGAGCTGTTATATGTAAATATCCTAAAAGTGCCTCAAATCCCGTAGCTATTCTGTAATCTGTTACATTAGCATTTTTAGGCACTGTAGGGGATTTAGCGTTCCTACCCCTCTTAAAAATACTCATTTCTTCTTCACTTATTTTATCCATAATCCTCTTCATGTACTCACTTTGTGCATTAGCTCTAACATATTTAATTCCTTTTACATGAAGCTTATGCGCATTTAAGTTTATATTGGATTTTAATATGTATGTTCTTACAAAATTTTCGTAGGTTGCATCACCTATATAGGCTAAAACTAAAGGACTTAACTGTTTAGCATCATTGCAAGAAAGAGTCAAATTTAATTCTTCAAAATACATTTAACTTCTCCTTTTTTTCATAGTATGTGCATTAATTATAATATTTCATTCCTAATAATTATAACATCTTTTTACGTAGATATGTAGATAAAGTAAGATTTATAGTTTTATAATCACCATATGTTTCTTATCTCTCGTGAACTACTCACCACCTAAGAGGTGGGCGCTTCTTGTTAAAATTTATAGAGAGATTATAATTTCATAAATTACAATCTCTCTCCTGTGATATTTGCTAGATTAAATATGTAATAATAACCATAGCTACTTAATCTTATTTTGCTCTTGTTTGTCTATTGATTATGTCCTGTTTTCCTCTTATTTATATTTTAATTAATTTATGATTAAACCACAATAAACTGCAAATTAATTTTCACTATACATTCTGCAGTATTTCAAAGATTGATCTTTCACAACATATGTTGGTCAATTCTTATTAAAAGTACTTTTGTGGTTTAATCATTTTATACATAAATTGTTCTTTTCTATAAAATATATAAGGTCCATAGATGAAACTTATTCTTAAAGACTATAGATGTTTCATACTAATAAAATTTTTAACCCATTAGGAACTAATTAATTTACCTTTCCTAAAACTTCTTTTCTTTTAGCAAATATCATTCTACCTGCAGAGGTTTGTAGTACAGATGTAACAACAACCTCTGCTAACTCTCCAACATGTTTTCTTCCACCTTCTACAACAATCATAGTACCATCATCTAAATAAGCTACTCCTTGACCTGATTCTTTTCCATCTTTGACAATTTGTATCCTTAATTCCTCACCAGGTAACAATATAGGTTTAATTGCATTAGCTAGTTCATTTATGTTTAGTACTTCCACTCCTTGAAATGTCGCAACTTTATTCAAATTAAAATCGTTAGTTATTACTTTTCCATTTATCACCTGAGCTAATTTTAAAAGTTTACTGTCTACTTCTTGTATATCCTTAAAATTTGCTTCACTTATCTCAACTGTAATAGTTAGTTCAGTTTGAATCTTATTCAATATATCTAATCCACGTCTCCCCTTAGTTCTCTTTAAATCATCAGAGGAGTCTGCAATATGCCTTAATTCATCTAATACAAATTGAGGTATAATAAGTGTACCTTCAATAAATCCTGTTTGGCATAAATCAAATATTCTTCCATCGATAATTACTGATGTATCCAATATTTTAGGGCTACTCTTTCCCTTCATTTTCTTTTCTTTTGAGGAACTCGTTCCTTTTTTAAGATTGGACATAAAAACCAAAATATCATCTTTTCTCCTAATAGCCACATCCATACATATAATAGTTATAATTACTGTTATAATCACTGTTATAATACCCCAAATAGTTGAAGTACCTCTGATTTGATTGAAAAACAAGGTTGATATTAATAAACCTACAATTGCTCCTATGGTACCCACAACTAGCTCATTAGTGGGTCTTTTCTGCACCATCCTCTCAATATAATCTATTCCTTTAATAATAAAATTAATTATCAAAGGTGAGATAAGATATACTATAAGTGCACAAATCAATATAGACACTAGGACTAAAATTAACTTCTTTATGTTATTCTGTGAAATGTCATTTAAAATTCCAATGGTGTTTACTAGATTAGTTTTTATTAAAATTTCAGCTAAAACATATCCTAGTGTAGCTCCTCCAAAAGTTAACAAAGCTTTCAAAATATTTTTTATCAATTTACATTCACCTCCTTTAAGATTATTAACATTTTTTACATATAATATGCTTTTATAATAATATATATTATTATTATTATTATTTCAATAAAACTACAAAGACTTTAATAAAATATTAACCTTCTAGCATAAATTCACATATATTATGTAGTATCTTAGCTTATCTAATATATTACTAATAATAACTCTAAAACCCAATAACTTTTAAATATATTATATGATTTTCACGCCATATAATAAGCATAGATTTACTTTCTTGAATATTGACTAATTGTATACAGTTTTTATCCCCCTATTAAATTCAAAGGACTTGTATTATTATAAATATGAAGTCTTTAATATCACAACTTTATTTTCTATAGTATGTGACCTATAAATAATATTGTTTATGCTATTCTTCATTCTATAATTGTATGATATATAAAGGAGTAATTAATATGAAAGATATTATTTTTGACCAATTTCAAAACTCTGTAAATGAATGTTTGCTTCGTAACCGAAGTATTTTAGATATAATCACAAAACTGGAGGAATCACAAGGTCGTGTAAATCGGGCTGTAATAAAATCTGCAACGAATTGTGGTTGCATAAAAATATCTACCACTGAGTCTGCTGATACTCTTACTGATTTAGATAACATTGTTATAGAATATTTGAATACCTGTTTTGATTCAAATATTAAAGACACATTATGCACTAATTGCCGAGAAGTTATCCAACAAGAACTAGGTGATCATTTGTTTTACATTGCTTCATTATGTAATACTTTAGATCTAAACATGTACGATATTTTACTTAATGAATTAAAAGGACTTAATACACTAGGAAAATTTTCACTGAAATAAATATATTCATATCTTCTGCCTAATAAATTATTTTTGTACTAAACTTCGTTATAAGTGCAAATTAAAATCTACTAAATTTCAGTAGATTTTAATTTGTTTAATTATAAACATTTCATATTAAGTATGTACATATATTCTAAAAACAAGCTATATATATCCCTTAAAACCTTATAGTAAGTAGTGTTTTACATGTAGAAACTTAATTAAAACATATCTATAGTTTTTTTAATAATCTTCATCTGTAGATCTTTATATATCTTATATTTTATGCCTTATAAATAAAAAAAAATTTCCTATTTTAACTTAATTAAAACACATATAAGCATTTAATGCCATTGATATTTTCTTATCCATGTAACTTTGCTTATCTATACTAAAATAAACTGTTCCTCAAGTCTTCTTAATCCATTTTTTATTGTCTTCGCTCTTGTTTCACCTATACCTTCAACATTATCCAAATCCTCACAAGAAGCTTCTGTAATAGCCTTAAGTTCTTTAAAGTTTTTAACTAAATTTTCTATAACATTTGTGGGTATTCTTGGTAACTTGTCTAACATCCTATATCCTCTAGGTGATACTAGAGTATCAACTAAAGGAACACCTGTATATCCTAAAATCTTTGATATATTATCAATTTCTAAAATTTCTTTGCTATCAAATTTTTGCAATTGATTGTATATATCCTCGTGTTTCATCTCTGTTTTGCAATAGTCTCTCATAAGTAACACTCCCTCACGTTCAATATTCCTGACAAGTTCACCTAGTTGCATACTTATAAGTCTACCTTCATTTCCTAGTTCACATATATATAAATCTATCTCATCAACAATTCTCATAACCATTTCTATTCTTTGAATTCCTGTAACCACATCGAACAAAGTTACTAAATCTTGAAACTCCAACAGATTTAAGGTTCTCATAACTCTCTCGAATACCACAACGTATTTTTCCAATGTTTGAATAGCTTGATTAGCCTTTGCAATTACTATACTAGTATCTCTTAGCACATATTTGATATCATTTTTATAAATTGTTATCATGTTTCTTCTTTGAGATATTGCAATTACAACAGAGTTAGTTTGTTTAGCTACTCTTTGTGCTGTCCTATGTCTGGTTCCAGTCTCAAATGTAAATATTGATTGTTCTGGCATAAGCTGCGTGTTAGCATATAGTATTTTTTTTAAATCACTACTTATTACTATTGCACCATCCATCTTTGCAAGTTCATATACATAAGCAGGTGAGTATTCAGAATTAATATTAAAACCGCCATCTACTAAGTTTAAAACCTTTTCAGCCTCTGAAATAAGTATAAGTCCACCTGTCTTTGCCTTTAATATATTTTCAAGTCCCTCTCTTAATGGAGTACCTGGTGCCATCATTATAAGTATATCCTTTATACCATTGTGTTTTTTTATTCTCAATATAATCACCCTACCATTCTAAAATACTTTAGAAAAACATTCTTTTAAAGATGATATTCCAATGATACCGCTATCTTTAATTCCAATCTTTTCTTTATTTTTTAGTGGAATAACAAAGTTTTTAAATCCCAATTTACTTCCCTCATTTACTATTTTTTCACAAAAGGCTACTGGTCTTATTTCACCTGTTAAACCAACTTCACCTACAACCAATGTCTTTTCTAACTTTATTGGTTCTCCCTTTATGCTAGAAATTAAAGCTAAAGCCATACCTAAATCTCCATAGGTTCCATCTAAATTTAATCCTCCTACAACATTTACATACACATCACAATTGTAAAAAGGTATCTTTAATTTTTTTTCTAAAACAGCTAGAATAAGATTTAACCTAGCATTGTCAACTCCAACTGCAGTTCTTCTTGGCATTATAGCTTTTGTTTCACTAACAAGTGCTTGGATTTCAACTAGAACTGGTCTACTTCCTTCTACTATTCCTATTACCGCTGAACCTTCCTGCATAAAATTAGTCTCCTCTAAAAACATACTTGAAGGATTTAATACCTCTATTAACCCCTCACCTCTCATCTCAAAGACTCCTATTTCACTAGTAGTTCCAAAACGATTTTTAATGGTTCTTAGAATTCTAAACTCTTGATTTCTTTCTCCTTCGAAATGCAAAACTGTATCAACCATATGCTCAAGTACTCTAGGACCTGCAAGCTCACCTTGCTTCGTTACATGGGCAACGATAAAAAATGGTATTCCCTTAGTTTTACCTAATCTCATAATATCATTAGCACACTCTCGAACTTGAGAAACACTTCCCGGTGCTGATGATATATCACTTTTAAATAAGGTTTGTATAGAATCTACTATAACAAACATTGGCTTTATATTATTTACATGAGTCTCTATTAATTCTATGTTTGTCTCTGATACTATATATAAATTAGGATTCACTATTTCTAATCTGTCAGCCCTCATTTTAATTTGTTCTTCTGATTCCTCTCCGGAAATATATAGTACTTTGCCATATTTAGCAGCTACAGAACCTGCTGCTTGAAGCAACAGTGTAGACTTCCCTATTCCAGGATCTCCAGATATAAGTGTAAGTGAACCCTTTACTAATCCTCCACCAAGTACTCTATTTAGTTCTGTTATATTTGTGTCATATCTCTCATGTGCGCTTGATTTTATATCTACAATACTTTGAGGTTTGTTATTGTTGGTAATTGTTACAGCCCTATGTGCCGCTGTTATATTTATTTTTTGCTCTTCAACCATGGTGTTCCAATTATCACAAGATGAACATTTACCCATCCATTTAGGTGATTCATTTCCACAATTTTGGCATACAAAAATTGTTTTTGATTTAGCCATCTTCTTTTCTCCTATACTATTATTGCTTATATATACACAAACAAATAAAATAACTTATCCTTCATTATCATTTCATCTTATTTTATTAATTATTTCTACTTAACTATATAAGTATAATACTAAATCTTCTTTATTTATATATATGTTGTAAAAATAATATTAATCTACACATATCACTATAGTTTCTATGACCTGATTCTTTTCATGTAGATATCTATTTAAGATATATAAATAAATCACCTTTAATACATAGTATGATTTCTTAGCTCTTATCTTACTCTGAATTATTAAATTAGGAGCATTTAAATGTAATTTTATTTTCATGTATATCTACTTTTATGTCCTTATTTACATGTATATTTCCATTTAATATTTCTTCTGATAAGCTATCCTCAAGTTCCCTAATAATAACTCTCCTTAAAGTTCTTGCTCCATATATTGTGCTATATCCCTTTTCACTCAAGTACTTAATTACATCCAATGAAACCTTTATATTTATATGATTATCTTCCAATCTTTTTTCAAAGGATTTTATCATAATCTCTGCTATTTGCTCTATATTCTCTACGTTTAATTTATGGAATACAATTATTTCATCAACTCTATTTAAAAATTCAGGTCTGAAATTCTTTTTAAGCTCTTCAATCATAGTATTCTTCATCTTTTCATAGTCACTATTAGTATTATTGCTATCACGTGTAAATCCTAAATAAGATTGTTTCTCTACTTTATTTGCTCCAAGATTTGATGTCATAATTATTATAGTATTTTTAAAATCTACTACTCTACCCTTTGAATCTGTTACTCGCCCATCTTCTAACACTTGGAGTAATATGTTGAATATATCCGGGTGAGCCTTCTCTATTTCATCAAATAGTATAACTGAATAGGGCTTGCATCTTACTTTTTCTGTTAACTGCCCACCATCCTCAAATCCTATATAACCCGGTGCAGCTCCTATAAGTTTTGATACAGAGTACTTTTCCATATACTCCGACATATCAATTCTTATGATATCATCCTCATTACCAAATACAGCATCAGCTAACGCCTTGCTTAATTCAGTTTTACCCACACCTGTAGGCCCTAAGAATATAAATGACCCTATAGGTCTTTTTGGATCTTTAAGACCTACTCTAGCCCTTCTAATAGCCTTTGTAATTGAAAGTACCGCTTCATTTTGACCTACTATTCTTTTATGAAGTGTGCTATCAAGCTCTAATAGTCGTTTGCTTTCTTCTTTGGTTATTTCCTCCACAGGAATATTCGTCCATCTTGACACTATGGCAGCTATATCCCTACCTGTTACAATTACTTCCTTTCCATAGCATCTGCTTTTCAAATCAATTCTTATACTTTCTATGTTCTCCTTAGACTCTAAATTTTCACCTATATAACTTGATGCATCTTTATATTCCTCTCCTGATAGAACACCTACCCTGTATTTATTGCTACATTCTGTTTCATTCTTAGTTGCTTTTAAATCCAATGAAGATGACATACTATTTATTCTAACTTTTGCACCAGCTTCATCTATTAAATCTATTGCCTTATCAGGTAGAAATCTATTAGATATATATCTATGTGATAAATTTACTGCTGCTTGTAATGCTTCATCAGTTATTTTTGCTCTATGGTGGAATTCATATCTCTCCCTAAGACCAAAAAGTATCCTTAAAGTTTGCTCCTTGGTTGGTTCAACCACCGTAACTGATTGGAATCTTCTTTCTAATGCAGCATCCTTTTCAATATGTTTCCTATATTCATCTGTAGTAGTTGCTCCTATACATTGAAGTAATCCTCTTGCTAAAGCTGGTTTTAGTATATTAGAGGCATCTATTGCACCTTCAGCAGCACCAGCTCCAACTAAAGTATGGATTTCATCTATAAATAATATAACATCTCCACATTCAGTTACCTCATCAATGATCTTCTTTAATCGCTCTTCAAACTCACCTCTATATTTAGTTCCAGCAATAACACCTGGTAAATCTAAGCTTACAATTCTTTTATCTCTTATCATATGTGGAATATCCCCATTTAAAATTTTCTGTGCTAATCCTTCTATTATGGCCGTCTTACCTACTCCTGGTTCTCCAATTAAGCAGGGGTTATTCTTCACTCTTCTACATAATATTTCTAAAGTCCTTTGTGTTTCTTCATCTCTACCTATTACAGGGTCTAAAATCCCTTCTTTAGCCATTTCAGTTAAATCTTTTCCATACTTATCTAACATCGGTGTCTTCTTATACTTAGCTTTAGAAGGCATATAGGTGTTATTACTATTGTATCCCTGAAGTTGTTCCTTTATTGATTGCCTTAATTTATTGAAATCAATGTTCAAATTTCTTAAAACAGTGTACGCAACGCCTTCAGCATCCTTTATAATTGCAAGAAGAATATGCTCTGGCGATATATAATTATGTTGAAATTCCATAGCCTCTATTAGGCTAGTATCAAATATTTTTTTCACCCTAGGTGTTAAAGGTATATCATCAACTGATAAATCAAATTCTCCATAACCTTCAAAACTAATAATTAATTCTTTTACTCTTTGAGCTGTAATATTAATTGAATTTAATATATTAAAAGCTATGCCTTCTCTTTCTTTTAATATTGCTAATAAAATATGCTCTGTTCCTATATATCCGTGATTAAATTCTACAGCAACATCCTTAGCACTAAGTACTAATTCTTTTCCACGTTCGGTAAATCTATTAAACATCATTGCTATAACCCCTTCCATGAGAAGATAACTTTTCCCAATTATATCGTTATGTAAAATTCTATCCATATTATTAGGTTTTAAACTTATAACAATGAAATTTTATATGATTTCATATTTTTATTTATATTTTAGAAAATTTCTTCACAAATCATTCCCTAGAAAGAGAATACATCTATAAATAAACTTTCTTTGATTATATATTATACATTTCCTCTTTCCACTTAAAATATAAAGGGACTATATCAAAGTTATTTTAATATAGTCCCTTTATATTTAATAATATTAACTGAATAATTGCTTGTTTATATATTTTCTATCCTTGTATAGTAAAGATAAGGCCTTTTCATACCCTAAAAAATTAATAACAATACATTTAGGCATATCACATCTAATACTAAGGCTATCATTTTTTAATGATACATCTATTTCACTAGAATGTTTACTGTATGTGAAAGACTTTACCTCCCTAATTAATTCTTCTAAATTACTTTTACTTTTTATCATATTTTCTCTCTTGCCAAAACCTTATAAAACTTTCTATGCTTGTTTAATTCCCCATTGAACCTATCCCATTTTCTAATCCTAAGGTCGAACTACTTTGGTTTTATATAATAGTCCTGGGGCTTAACTTCCCATACAACTCATGGTACACCTCAGTCATAATTTATTCTGTAATTATGCTGAACATCTACTAATATTTATACTTGCATTATAATCTCTATCTATAATACAATCATAATTCTCACAGATATAACTTCTCTCTGATAATGAAAGTTTAGCTTTTACATAGCCACACCTCTACAAGTCTTTGATGATGGATACAATTAAAGTCACATTTATATTGCTTCTACCTTTTTAATTCATATAAGCACTGTTATTCAATAGCTTTTGATAAATGTTTATCTTCATCATACCTTTAATGTTAAGCATTTCCATAACTACCTTTCATGGCTTAGTTTTCACTATTTTATTAGTAGCTTGGTGTAGAAGATTAACTCTTATATTTGCTAATCTCCTATGAAGTAATCTTACTTACTTTTCAAGTTTTGCAATGTTCTTGGTTTTGACACGCTCCTTTCCTTTTTTATTTTTTCATGTTTATTTGAACATTGTCTTTCATAACCTATAGATTCAATTCTAACAGGTTTCAATGTGCATGCTTTATCCCAATTTCTTAATGCCTTTATTGTCTTTCCAATAGTTTTGCAAACTCTCCTATTAAATAATATTTTAAAAGAATCACCTACTAAAACTATTATAGTTTGTCTCATAAATAAAGTATATAGTTTTCCAACATTTTCTAAAGTTATCTATTATTATCCAATCCCCCACTTAATTTATTATTATAAAATTACTTCAACAAATAACCAATCTTAACAAAAATATTTTGTATTTTAAACTCTTACTAGTAATATTCTACATAAATCTCATTTTCCCTTTTTTTTACAAAAATATTTTTATTTTTTATTTTCTATTTCTGCATTATATATTTTAGCATAAATCAATACTTCTTTCATCTTTTTTGTTCTGAGAACAGATGTTTAGTATTAAAAATTAAATTTTTGTGAATAAATTAAATTTAACTCCAGATATACTTGAGTCTGTAAATATTAAGCATTACACTAAGGTTATACTTTGAAAGGAGATGGGAGATTATACTCCTCCTATAGTTATATATGAATAAAACTATTTTAATAATAGAAGATGAAATTAGAATGCGAAAACTTCTCAAAGATTACTTAAAAAGAGAAGGTTTTATAATATTAGAAGCAGGAGATGGTGAAGTAGGGCTACAAATATTCAAAACAAATAAAATCGATTTATTAATACTGGATGTAATGATGCCAAAATTAGATGGTTTTCAGGTTTGTACTGAACTTCGTACATTCTCTGATGTTCCGATTATACTCTTAACCGCAAAATCAGAGGATGATGATAAATTAGAGGGATTTAACCTAGGTGCGGATGATTATGTAACAAAACCATTTAGTCCAAAGGTTTTAGTAGCACGTGTGAAAACCCTGCTAAAGAGAGCTGATGGTACATTAGGTAATACGTCTCATACTACAACTTTAAATGGCTTAACGGTGAATTTTGATTCTAAAAATGTACTAATTGACGATAATCCTATTGTACTATCACCAAAAGAATTTGACTTACTAGCATTCTTACTTAAAAATAAGGGAATTGTATTATCCAGAGATACCCTACTTGATAATGTATGGGGCTTTGATTACTTTGGAGACCTAAGAACTGTTGATACCCATATAAAGAGACTTAGAGAAAAACTTAAAAATAAGTCTGATTTTATTAGTACCGTTAGAGGTAGTGGATATAAATTCGAGGTGAAGAATGATTAATATTATAAAAACTTTTTTCAATAATACTTTTAAAAACAAAGGTATCACACTGAAACTTTTTATAATAACTTCAGGATTGCTTATATTTTTAATAAGTATTTCTCTACTAATTCAGAGTCTATTCTTTGAAACATTCTACTATAAGCAAAAGGAAAAAAATCTTATTAAAAGTGTAGATGTATTTAAAGACCTATACTATTCAGATATTAAAGATAACAATGACTTCTTTACTTATGCATATAACTTTGAAGAAGAACACAATGCTAAAATAGCCTTATTAAATAAGAATGGTGTGAAAAAATATATAAGAAGTAATAATAGCAATGGAGATGACGGTAGAGATGTAATTGACCTTGCAATCGCTAATTGGTTACAGTATCAGCCTAATTACTTTGAAGTCTTAATAAATCATAAAACTACAAGTTTTGATTTTATAAATCCTATTTCTAAAAGTAACAACTTGGTAATCGCTTCTCCAATCATAATTAATTCAAATGTAGAAGATATTATATTTGTAGTTTCTACATTACAGCCCCTAGATGAAGCTGCTTATGTTGCAAAGAGATTTTACTTATATGTATCTTTAGGTATTATATTTATAACATCATTGCTTGCATTAATATATGCTAAAATGATTTCTAAGCCCTTAATTAATATAACAAGCACGGCTACAAAAATGGCTAATTTGGATTTTTCAACCCAATGTGAGGTGACTAGCTATGATGAAATAGGTAATCTATCTATTTCATTAAATTTCTTATCTTATAAATTAAACTCAACACTTAGCGAATTAAAAAGTGCTAATAGTAAACTAACAGAAGATATAGAAAAGGAGCGAAACTTAGAAAAGATGCGAAAAGACTTTGTAGCAGGAGTTTCTCATGAATTAAAAACTCCTATTAGTCTTATACAAGGATATGCCGAGGGAATTAAAGATGGAATTGTGGATGCTGAAGACATGCACTATTATTTAGATGTAATACTAGATGAGTCTGATAAAATGAATAAACTAGTCATAGATATGTTAGATTTATCTGCACTAGAATCTGGAAACTTCCATCTTAAACCCACTGTTTTTAACTTGCATAATCTTATTGAAATGGTTTATAAAAAATATATCATTAATATACATAATAGAACTATTACTTATAGTTATGCTAAAGTTTCTATAAACCTTCTCACTAATGGCGACACCTTGAGAATAGAAGAAGTTATTACAAATTTATTAGACAATGCAATTAACTACTCTCCTGCTAATAGTACAATAAATATATCTTTAACTGTGGAAGAAAATAAACTTAAGATTTCTATTGAAAATGAAGGTCCTCCTATACCAGAAGAGGAATTGACTCTTATATGGGATAAGTTTTATAGACTAGATAAATCAAGAAATAAAAATTCTGGTGGAACCGGTCTTGGATTATCTATAGTTAAAAATATTTTAGATTTACATAAAAGTAATTATGTAATAGAAAATTCTCCTATGGGGGTTAAAGTTGCATTTACCCTAGATATTTATACTACTAAATAAAAATTCAAACTAAATAAGCTCTTACTATAACTACAAAAGCCATGCATATTTAGATATATACTGCTCTACTTATGCATGGTTTTAATTTGCCAATATTTGTTTACTCCTTTTTGAGTTATATGTAGTTTAAATCTGTAAGCCTTATACTACTTCTTTTTAAATGCTTCAATAGATAATTTTCCACTAATAGATTCTGACTTTGATTTTATCTCAAAATTATCTCTACTGAGTATTTGACATATCATTTGTATCTCTTCTGAACTTTTATCATTGAGCGAAATTGTTATCTTATCCCTATCACCAACTATTCTCATATAATCCTCGATAATACTATAATCCGATAAGCTTATATTTCCTTCTATGTATAAAGCATAATCTGACAAGATACTTCCCCCTTTACACCAAATTTACTATTTAGATTTTATATAGATATTATTTATCTATATTGATAAATTATACATAAATATACTATAACTTTAAGTATTTATCTATTTTTATCTACTATACATTGCTTACACACTAAAATTTTATCCACACAATCCTTAACCTAGTACTATAAGATATGATTTTAAGATTTCCCCTTATTTTTAAATTTATTTCACTGTTCCGTGTGTTGTTTTCCTATATTTAAATTTATTTAGGCTCAACAGTAAAAACTGTACTTCACAATTAAAAATTAAAGTTCTTATGGGTATACACTGTTTCATAAAAACTAAAAATTACTATTAGTCACCATTTTTTTTAGATTATAAGAAACCTATCTTCACATATTAATTCTATCAAAACTCATTTTTTTGTTGAGCCTTTATTTATTTATTCAATCTACTCTTATTTGCTCTTATACTTTATTTCACCTATAATTTTGTTTTATTTATAAACTATATTCATCTATAATTTTTTTACATAGTTCACTAGATAACTCCTCATATCTACTAAACTTCATAGTGAATTCTCCCCTACCACTTGTCATCGCCCTTAAATCCATAGCATATTCGAACATTTCTCCCTGTGGAACCTCTGCCGTAATTTTCTGACCATTCTTATGCGATTGCATTCCCATTATCCTTCCTCTTTTTCTATTAATATCAGAAATTATATCCCCTGTAGAACTATCCGGCGAAGTAATTTCAACACACATTATTGGCTCTAAGAGTATAGGACAAGCTTCCTTTATTCCCTTCTTAAAAGCTAATGAAGCTGCTATCTTAAATGCCATTTCAGATGAATCAACAGCATGATAAGATCCATCATATAATGTAGCTTTTAATCTAATAATAGGATATCCAGCTAATATCCCATGTACAACACATTCCTTTAATCCCTTCTCTACAGCTGGTATATATTGTTTAGGAACTGATCCTCCCACAACTTTATCAATAAATTGCAATTCATTAATGCCATCATTTCTTTGTTCAAATTTTATCTTAACATCTCCATATTGTCCATGTCCACCAGATTGTTTTTTGTGTTTTCCTTGAACATCTGCTATTCTTTTAATAGTTTCCCTATATTGAACCCTAGGAGTACGTAGCTCTATATCCACGCCAAATTTATTTTTAAGCTTGTTACCTAATACCTCCAAATGAATTAAACCCATTCCATATACTATACACTCCGAATTCTCTATATCTCTAACTATTCTAAACGTCTTGTCCTCATCCAATAATTTATTTAACCCATTAGATATCTTATCTTCATCACCATTAGACTTTGGTATTACTGATTTAGCATATACAGGTTCTGGATAAGAATCTGTTTTAAATTTTACTACTCTATCTTTATTGCATAATGTATCCCCCGTAGATGTGAATTGTAACTTAGATACCGCACCAATATCACCAACCCCTATAGATTTAGTAGGTATTTGATCCTTCCCTTTCAAATAATACAATGTGCCTAACCTTTCATCCCTATCTTTATTAGAATTATACACAATACTATCCGCCTTAGCTTCACCCGTAATAACTCTAAAAATAGACATTTTACCTATGAATGGATCAGCAATTGTTTTAAATACCAAAGCAGAGAAAGCTTCATTACTACCTATCCTTACTTCTTTTATTTCATCTTTATTCTGAAAAACATCCTCATATAAGGAACTCTCTATAGGTGAAGGAAAACATTCTAAAATATCATCCAATAAGACCCCAATAGTAAATTGCTTAAAGGAGGATCCACACATAACAGGAGTAATCTCACCTTTAGCCGCTGCACTAGATATACCTTTATAGATAGACTCATCCTCTAAATAACCTTTCTCAAGATAAGACTCTAATAAACTCTCATCAGTTTCAGCAACTACCTCAGTAATCATAGTTCTATATTGCTTAATTTTACCCTTTAAATTATCTGGAATATCAACATAGCTACATGACTTATCATCTTCGTTAAACATCAGTGCTTTGCCAGTTATGATATTAATTATTCCCCTAAAAGAATTCTCTGAACCAATAGGATAATGTATAGGTATAACACTATTGCCAAAATTTTTTTTAAGCTCCGACAATGTTTTATCGAAGTCACTATTTTCTCTATCTAATTTATTAATAAAGAATGTTCTAGGCATATTCTTATTTTCTACGTATTTCCATGACTTTTCTGTACCAACTTCTACACCTGAAACTCCACATACAACTATCAAAGCTAAATCAACTGCCTGTAATCCCTGTATCATTTCACCAACAAAATCAAAATAACCTGGTATATCAACTAAATTTATTTTATTCTTCTTATATTTACAGAAAGCTACAGTTGCCGTGATAGATATTCTTCTTCTCCTCTCTTCTACATCATAATCACTTAAGGTATTTCCATCCTCAACCCTACCACGTCTATCTATAGCCTTAGTATTAAATAATATAGATTCTGTTAATGTAGTCTTTCCAGAAGCACCATGACCCATAATACCTATATTCCTTAAATTTATTTCTTGAGAACTCATGGCAATAACCCCCTACTTAATATTTAATGCTGGAAAATATATATTATAGTATTAACTTTAAGTTTTCTTATAATATATATACTTATGTATTATAATTTGTAGAACATAAATTATATAATCTTATTACTTTGTCAACCTAATAAGATTTTAATAATAATTATTTAATATATCGGTCTTTCAAATATACACTGATGCTCAAATTCCTCGTTTAGATTATAGTTATCCATTCTAAAAGAAGACCCTACTAAATTGTGTCAATTTCAATGCTCGGTATTCATTTCTTCATCTATTACTTCTTGATGTAATTTCCTTCAACCTTGCTCTCATTTTTGATACTATGGCAGACTAAGTCCTTTAACCATTAATATTTCCCATATTGCTTGCACAATAAAAAAACATGCATATAAATTTATTTATGCATGTTTTTATTTATGTAGCTTGATGAGAGAAATAAAAATCCATGACCACTGGTTTTTCAAATCCTATTAATTATTAAAAGCATTTTGGCAATTAATATACTATATTAAAGGTATTCTTATAAGTACTCTAGTAAATAAAATAAAAAACATCCCTGTGAAATTAATAAAGAAAGTTCTATATATCTTAATCCACTTCTTTCTAAATGCTCTAATACATCAAAACAAATATAATTGCATAATATTAAATACTATTATCATAAACATAAGAACCCTTTCTACTCCCCCTATGACTATAAATAAAACCACTGGTTCTCTATAGTTAAATAAATACTCCATCTCTTACAACAATCTCTTACAAGAATTTACTACGTAAAAAAGAACCTCATCTTATGATGAGGTTCTTTGACCTGGCGATGTCTTACTCTCCCAC
>JAVXGR010000029.1:0-19369 GCA_036657335.1 Clostridium sp.
CTCACTTAAAACTTCTTTCATGAAATTACTGTTATTTACTTCTAGCATAATGAACTACCTCCATCTTTATATACCCCTATGAGGTATTATACTAATAATATATACTCTTTTTTAGAATTGGTCAATACTTTTAAATATTTTTCCAATTTATGATTTTTATGTTTACAGAGTTTTCTGCACAAAGATGTTTCATGAGTAAAATATTTCATAAGCTTTAGTTTATTTTCAATTAAAGCATTTCTATAAATGCTTGGATTCTAGTATTTAATTGACCAAGGTCCGCAGTTGAGTAGTCAGTTTCTATCTTCATATATGGACGTTCTTTTTCTTTATTAATAAAGTCGCTAATTCTAGAAGCCTCTACATTATATGTATGACATGCCTGTAATATAACGTCAATAACACCATCAACTTTGTATTCATCAACTAAATATGATAAATATTCAATTCTATTATCATTTGGACTCATACAAGCACAAGCTGTTCTCAGGTATCTTTCAGTTAAAGCATCTATTGGATTTTTAGTTTCATCAGTAAGTAAACTTTCATCCTTAGCTCCACTACAGTTTTCATAACAAACAACTACACCACCATTATTTTCAATTGCCCTAATTACTTTTTCTGTAGAATCACCTAATGGGCATCCTGTAACAAGTATTCTTTTAGCATTAATAGAAACGGGTCTTCTCCCTTTATTATACTCCTCAATTGTCTTTTCAGTTATAATTTCTATATCCTTAATCTCTTTTTCTTTATCAGATATAAATAAAGTTCCCTGAATTACCTTCCTTAAATCATAACCAGACATAGGAGGAGGACAAAGCTTTGACAAGCCATAGTAATTTCTAAGTGCTTGTCTTTCTCTATTTCTTATTGCAATTGTTTTCCTAAGATCCTCATCAGTAATCGTAACATCAAACTGTTTTTCAAGTGCTTCTTTAAATTCTACTATTGAAGCTCTATAATAATCATAGGACGCCTTACCCTTTGGTGTTTGGGGTAATTGCATAACATGCATAGGTTTCATTTTTGATAAAAGCTCATACATTTTCTTTTTTCCATCACAGGTAGTTTCACCAACTAACATATCAGAAAAATAGTAAAAAGGGCACTTTCCTGTTAAAGCAAAACCATAACTAGATTTTATAAGTGGACATAAATTACGTGGCAAGACTTTTTCAGCGTCTGGAATGGGTTCTTCATCCATACCACAAAGCCATGCAGAAATAGCTCCAGAAGCAGCTATAACCTCCCATGGTGCAAAACCACAATATACTCCAACTATTTTTTTGCCAGCGTCCTTTAAGTTCTTAATGTTTATAAAAGCATTTCTACGGGCTTCACTAAACTCATTGATAAATTCCGGTAAATTATTCATACTTTTCCCCCTTAATTATATACTGTTCATAATTTTAACATAGCATATATATAAGCAATATCAGTATTTGAAATATCAATAGATTTTAATATAATCATAGTAAATGCCTTTTATATTTATAAATTTTTTCTACAGAAAAACTATTAAAGGAAGTATTTTTTACTTTAAGTAAAGAAATTCTATTTTCCTTTACTTAAAGTAGTTCTACTTTACTCTACTTGAAATATTTTTTTGCCTTGTTAAAAGCAATTCTTTTTTACGTTATTTAAATATATTGTTATAGCTAATAAATCTGCTGTGCCACCAGGACTTATACCTCTACTAGAGAAATCTTTGTTAACTTCTTCTAATTCCTTAGCGAACTTTTTATCACATTTTATGTCAAATAATTTTTTACCCAATAAATTAATTTCTCTTAGAACCTTAATGTGGTGTCTGTGCAATATTGTTGAATCTTCACAGTTAGCCATTAAATATGTTAGAGTTCTCAGTATTCTAATATATTCTTCCTTGTGCTGATTTTCTTCATATACACGTAAAGCTCCATTGAATACTACATCTAAACCTCTTTCTACCTCTCCACGAACCCCTTCTATTCCATAATCTATATATAATCTTTCCCCATAAGTTAACTTCCTATTTAATAATATTTCAACTTTGCTTATACTATGCATTTTATTATATAACTTTTTGATGGTCTTTAACTCTTTCGAAACTATACCCAATGTCATAGATTTTATATTTTCTTGTATATATTCAAACTCTCTATTTTCAAATAATGTTTTTGCTGTAGCCGCTAATGTTATACCCATTAAAAATATCATGCCTTTATGAGTATTGATATTTTTAGTTTTAATAAACATATCTTTTTCAGCTTCTATTCCTAGTAGTCTTATTTCTGAAAATATCTCCTTTGTCCCCTTATAAGTAAATCCACTTTCTGCGAAAAACACCATGTGCTTACTCAAGGTTGCTGTACTGCTTATAAAGGTGTAATAATTCATATCCTTATGTGCTCCATTGCATACTGGGGATACCAATCCTGGTGATGGATATACTGCTGCCTCATATAACATAGCCTCTATAGCATATTCACCTAACTTATAACTTAAGTTATTTCTGACTTTAAAATTTTCCATATTTAACTCCTGTAATTGCAATAGTCATTATACCTATCTTTAATAAACTTCATAAGATCCTCTAATTCATGAGCTCTGCTTCTTACACAAATATGTGCCTCTTCATCACACAAAAAACATTTTCTTCCGCTATATCCTAAGTCAGTTCTGCTAAGTCCCCCACCCTCTACTGTGTAAACATCAATGTCAACACATCTACCAAGCTGATGGGTTTCCTCTGTTAAAATAGCCACTCCTTTTAGTTCTATTGCATCTAAATTTACTAAATGTATAAAAATTGGTCCTTCACCATTGTTTATAAAAATTGTTTCTTCTATTTTACTACTCAATATTTCTAATATAACTTCATTTATTGCCTCTACTATATTTATAGATATTTCATTATCCTTATTCATACCAGGCATATTAGCTCTAATAACTAAGATAGGAAGTTTATATTCCCTTCTTAATTCGTCCTGTAACTTAACTCTTTTTTCTCTTGCATCTAATATATCTCTTAATTCATTCATAATTTTCTCCTAGTGAACAGAGTTACTCTGTTTTATCTTTCCTATTATGCTATATGCTTCTTCACTTTTTAAAAATTTAAATGTTACATCTGGAACTAAATTTATTATATCGTCTACTGATTTGTTTTTGATTATATTCCTAACCATTGATGCACTTATCTTTACCCCTTCTTCACTCTTTCTTTCTATTACCCTTAATTCAACAGCATAATTTTGTAGAATATCTTTTAATGCTTCATTATATTCTCTTGTAACTTTACAATAAGGTTCTTCCCCTACAAATCGTGTGTTTATATTCAAAGACTTACAAAAATATTTACCAAATATACCGGCATCTAAAGAAGTGTATCCTCTCAGTACTTTTCCCTCCTCTCTTAAAAAGTAAGCTGGAAATGTAGCTGAAGATATTATATATTCCCCTCCTGGTATAACTGTTACATTTTTTAAATCTATTACACCTTCTTTTACTAAATTATATCTCACACTAAATGGAAATAATGATTTATCTTCTTCCACAATAAATACAAGCACATGTTCTGAGTTTTTAGCTGCTGTTTCTATAAGATACCTATGTCCCTTAGTGAAGGGATTGCAGTTCATTACTATAGATGAATGTTTTTTTTCTTTATCTATATTGTATTTTAATATAAGTTTATCTAAGTACGTGTTTATAGTACCTATTCCACTTTCTAATAAAACTACTCCCTGGCCTTCTGCAACAAATTTATATCCTATATCCTTAAATAAATCTAGATTGCTTGGTTTAGTGAAAATAAAGCTATGATATATACCCTCTTCGAAAAGTTTATCATTTAATACCGTTACTAGCTTATTTGCTATTCCTTCACCTTGAAGTTCTGTTGATATTGCAAAACACTTAAAAACATTCTTGCTTTTAGATGCTGTAGCCTTTATTTTGTCATTTATTCTTACCACAACTGTATAATCTATATTATTATCCAACTGCAATTGAAAAGCTTCTAGAAAGCTTATAACTTCCTCTTTATCATTTTTATTATTTAAATTAATTTTCTCTATATTCAAATTAAACTCCATATTATTCACCTCTCATAACAATTATACTTTAAAATCACTTTTTTTGAATTTTTTTTTTAATAACCTATATTAACTGCATGATAATTATATTTTTCATCAAATTTCTTCATAAATACATATTTTTTTTACTTTTTATAGCCATATTCATATATTATATGGGTATTTTTTTATATCTCCGTAGAATTTTTTCATTTTTTGTCTTATACTATTAACTAAAGGGCTTCATTTATTTAATCATATTAAAACCGAGGTGATATTTCTAAACAATGAATATAAAATCAAAATTGATAATAAGTTACATATTCTTAATAACCTTCTCTTTAAGTGTATTAGGTTTCATAATTGGGACCTATTCGAAAAATGCAATTTTTAAAGAGGTTACAGAAAAAAGTGATACTATTGTAACACTTTTAGAAACTACAGTAAGTGTTAGAGATAATTTCTTATCAGAAAATTTATCTTCTAATCTACACCTAGTGCAAAAACTTATAAGTAACTATGGAACACCCTCATTGCATAAGAATATAACTAATGATAACAGTTTGCCAAAACTTTATATAGGTAATACTGAGCTATATGGTGAAAATCATATCCTAAATGAAATAAGCAGTATTACCAATACCCTAGCTACCTTCTTCGTATTAGATGGTAAGGAACTAGTTGCGGTAAGTTCTACTTTAAATGAAGACCCGTCACATGAATTAAATTTATATAAAACATCCTCTAGAGACATATTGAAAAAAATATTGAATAAGGAGTGCTACTATGGTCAAATCAAAATTGAGGATGAATGGTTCTTAAGTGTATACCAACCTTTATTAGATAATGATAACAATGTTATAGGTGCTTTTTCATTAGGTTATACATCCTTAGATGAACATTTAGAAAACACTCTAAGCTCTATACGAATAGGTGATACTGGTTACGTGTACATTATGAATAGTCAAGGCTACTTAATCAGCCATCCTAATAAAAAAAATCAAAGTCTTTCACAGGAACCTTTTGTAAAAGATATAATAGGACAAAATAATGGTCAGATCACCTATGAGTTTGAGGGTGAAAAAAAAATATCTTCATTTAAATACTTTGAAGAATGGGATTGGTACATAGTTAGCGTTAATAACTATATAGATCTTAGACAACCATCAATTTTTATATCGAGTTTGACAATATTAGTGGGCGTTATTGTTTTTATTATAGGTTCACTGATTGCTTATTTTTTAGCTGATACCTTAGTAAAACCTATAAATAAATTAAAAGCTTGCATAGAAGAAGTGAGTAAGGGTAATTTAGATGTTAGCGTTGACTTAAAGAATAAAGATGAACTAGGTGTTTTAGCCTCAAGCTTTAATATTATGATTTCTGAAAATAAACTACTAGTTGATAAAGTTGTGCAAAATGAGAAAGTGAAAACGGAGTTTTTCTCCAATATATCTCACGAGTTAAAAACTCCATTAAATATAATATTTTCCACTGCCCAACTTTTTAAACTCTACACTGAAAATAACGACTTGAGTTTAGATAAAAATAAACTTATATCTTATACCGCAACAATAAAACAAAACTGTTATAGACTTTTAAGATTAGTAAACAACCTTATTGATTTAACTAAAATTGATTCTGGATTTATGCAACTAAATCTTAAAAATGAAAACATTGTGGAGGTAGTTGAAAACATATCCCTATCAACGGTGAATTATGTAGAGTCCTTGGGTAGATCAATTATATTTGATACAGATACGGAAGAAAAAATACTAGCTATAGATAGTGAAAAAATGGAATGTATAATACTAAACCTTATTTCTAATGCTACCAAATTCACTAAACCAGGTGACAGTATAGATGTGGCTATTTATGATCAAGATGACTTTGTAAAAATATCTATTAAGGATAGTGGAGGTGGTATTCCAAATGATAAATTAGATTCTATATTTGAACGTTTTAAACAGGTTGATCCACTTTTAAGTAGACGTCACGAGGGTAGTGGCATAGGGCTTTACCTAATAAAATCTCTTATAGAATTACATAATGGAACAATCTCCGTTATTAGTGAACTTGATGTTGGAACCGAATTCATAATATTACTTCCTGTTACTTTTGTAGATAATAATGATGACCCTACGGAATGTTCAAAATATACATCTACAAGCAAGGTTGAAAAAATTCAAATAGAATTTTCAGATATCTACAGCTAACATATTTATAATTAATTATCTTAAAATATAAAGGTGACTACTTTTAATAATTAGTAGTCACCTTTATATTTTATATTAACCTCTTTAAATCCCATAGAATACAACATTTCTTTTAAAATAATAGAAACTTTAGCATTTGATTCATCTACATATCCCTCTTTAATTAATTGTTCCTCCTTGTTTTTTTTATCCTTTACTATCTCATTAATTATATCTTGAGTAGCTAACTTATTAAATATTGTCCATTTCTCATCATATATCATTAAATTATCTACATCTACTACACTATCTAATATGCTACACTTATTAATCTTTAAGGTTATTTTACTTAATGTACTATCTGACTCTATTTCTACTTGGCTTAAATCTGTACCAAACTTAATATAACCATTATATTGAAGCAAGAAGGACTTTTCTGTAAATGGTATTTTAATGTTATCCAAGCTTAAATGTTCCCGTATACCCACAACTGACGTATAATTATATTTCAAAGAAGTTATTTCTGATAAATTTTCTAATTTATCAGCTATTGTGTTAGATGCACCTTCAACCCTTTTCTCTGTTTTAAATCTAAGCATCAAACTTAATGATGATACAACCGTTGCTCCTATTATTATAAAAGCAATTATATTTCTTATAGGAATCCTTTTATAGCCTTTCTTACTACTGTTTTCTTGTATCCTTCTCTTATATCTCATACCCCACATTGTATAAACCCCATTCCTTTAATCTTACTTAGCAATATATCACTGGTCAAAATATTCCGGTTTAAATCCTTGAAGCATCTTTCTTTTTGGAATGTCCATAATTACGTATAGCTTATAGGCTGAGAATATAACTAATGCCGTACCCAACACTACATATACCCACTGGAACCCACTGGTGTTATTCACTATTATAGGCACAATAACTATCCCTAATATTTTAAATACACAATTCATGTATACATTACTCCAAATAGAGCCTGTACCCTCATATACAAAACACAACATTAATCCTAATAAAAAAATATATATTCCCTGTATTAGATTGCCATGATAAACTCCAAAGATAATAGCTTGTATTAAGGCACTTATTTCAAAGTTCAAAGCCCTTCTAAGCTCTATAAATATCAATGCTCTAAATAATATTTCTTCAAATAAGGGTATAATAAGTGTCAATAATAGTACTGCTATTATTGTATAACACTTACCTGATATATTTTTCAATATATGATTATAAGCAACTGCATTTCCTTGAAAAAGCGAACTAAGTGAACAGGCTAGAAAACTTAGTCCAATTGCTATTAATGTCATATATACAAGACTTGTATTTGAAAGTTTTTTAAAGCAACATTGTTTAATAAGACTTTCTTTTTTTATAAGAAAAATTAGTGTATACATTAAAAATGATAATAAGTGTACTATGAGTACTAAGCTGATTAAATTATTGTCAATCATAATTCTAAATTCGCTTTGAGGCATACCACTGCATACACCATACAGCCCTATACTCACACCTATTATAGCTGCTATAAGAATGTTCACAAATATATACAATATAATACTACTGACTATTCTTAATCCTCTCCCCATACACTTCCCCCTATTATTATTTAAATATTTATATTAATTTATATTCATAATAAAATTATATATGATATAAATTCACATAATAAAAGACAGAACACTAAATCTTATTTTCAAAGTGTTCTGCCCTGTATTAGTTATTTAATTTACAGCTTATATGATTAAATTCTGTCTTTAAACTGTATTTTTATTCAAGCTCCACAGTTATACTTAAATTTTTCTATATAAACTCATTATTTATTATATCTTGATAACTTTCTCTTTTACAAATAACTCTAGATTCACCCTTATTCACCATTATAACTGGTGGTCTCGGTATCTTATTATAATTACTTGCCATAGAATAACCATATGCACCCGTTGACATTATAGCTAGTATATCACCACTCTCAACCTTTGAAAGTTTTACATCACTTAAAAGTATGTCTCCTGATTCACAACACTTACCAGAAATCGTTACCTCTTCTACTTCATCAGAAATTATATTATTAGCTATAACACTCTCATACTGTGCTCTATATAATGCTGGCCTAATATTATCAGTCATTCCACCATCTACTGATACGTATTTTCTAACCTTTGGAATATCTTTTATAGTCCCCACGGTATACAAAGTTATACCTGCATTCCCAACTATAGACCTACCTGGTTCTATGGTTAAAATAGGAAGCTTCATATGTAAACTTTCAGCTACTGCATTTGCTTTATCTAATATTGCCTTTGAAAATTCTTCTATAGATTTTGGTGTATCGCCATCTTTATAGTAGATACCAAATCCACCACCTAAGTCTAATTCCTCCATTATGTATCCTGTATCCTGCTTAATTTTTTCAATTATATTTAGCATGATTTCAACAGCATCTTCATAGGGCTGTATATCAAATATCTGAGAGCCAATGTGACAATGTAACCCTGCAAGATATACATTTTCAAGTTCTATAGCCTTCTTTACAGCCTCAATAGTATTATTATTCAACATTGTGAATCCAAATTTAGAATCAATTTGACCTGTTTTTATATACTCATGTGTATGTGCTTCTACACCAGGTGTTATTCTTAGAATAACTCTTTGATCTACAGCCTTTTCTTTAGCTATTTTACTTATTAACTCCATCTCATAAAAATTATCCACAACGAAGGTCCCTACTCCAAGGCTTACTCCCATCTCAATTTCACCTATGGTTTTATTGTTTCCATGAAAATAAATTCTATCTAATGGAAATCCACTTTTATACGCTGTAAATAACTCTCCTCCAGATACAATATCTAGATACATTTCTTCCTCTTCTATTAATTTACACATGGCAAGGGGTAAAAATGCTTTACCTGCATAAGCAACCCTGTTTCTTCCATTGTTTTCAAAACTACTTAGGTACCGTCTACATTTATTTCTTATTTCTTCTTCATCTATAACATAAAGAGGAGTTCCATACTCCTTACTAAGCTCAATAGTACTGATTCCACCTAGATATAATTCATTATACACCACTTCCATTGACCCAAAAAATTTCATATTCTCCCCCTTATCTACTTATGTCAAATTCTCCTGCAACTAATTTCATTGCATTTAGCTCATCTTGTCTTTTAATAGCACATGTTATTCTAATCTCTGAGGTTGTTATCATTTTTACTTCTATATTGTTTTGACTAAACAACTTGAATATTCTAGCTGCAACACCTGATGTTGTTTTCATGCCTATTCCTACTACAGAAAACTTGGTTATATCCTCATCTACTGTTATTTTATTTTTACCTGCATAAACCTTAATTATTGTCATACACTCTAATAATTCTTCCTTAGGTATAGTAAATGAGATATTAACCATTCCATTTAATGGTGCAGTTTGGCTAATCATATCTATGTTAATTTTCTTTTCTGCAATACTATTAAACAAATCCGAAATTATATTTATATTGCTATTTATATCTGTTAAATTTATAGCTACATCCTCATTGCTAGTAGCTATTCCCGTTATTTCCTTGCTCTCCATATTCTTTTCATACATTATTAGAGTCCCCCTTGTATTTCCTGTGCTTAGACCAACATAGATTGGTATATTATATTTACTTGCAAGTTCAACAGCCCTTGAATGTATTACCTGAGCACCTAAGCTAGCAAGCTCTAAGATCTCTTCGTAATATATATTCTCAAGTTTTTTAGCATTTTTAAGTTTCCTAGGATCTACACTATATATGCCATCAACGTCGGTGTAAATTTCACAAACTGCATCTAATTTACAAGCTAAAGCTACTGCCGTTGTGTCTGATCCACCTCTGCCAAGTGTAGTAATATCCCCATCACTATCTACTCCCTGAAATCCTGCAACAATAACTATCTTTCCTTCATATAGGCTTTGCTTTATTCTATCTTCATTTAAATCCTTGATAAGTGCTTTACCATGACTATCCGTAGTTTTAATATTTATTTGATACCCAGTATAACTTACAGACTCATTGCCCTTGCATTGAATTGCCATTGCTAATAATGAGCTTGAAATTATTTCCCCTGTTGATAAGAGAGCATCTAATTCTCTTTTATCTGGATTATTACTAGTCCTCTTAGCTAATGATATTAAGTCATCAGTTGTATCCCCCATAGCTGACACAACAACCACAACGGAATCTCCTTCATTTTTTCTCTTAATTACTCTTTCCGCAATAGCCTGAATTTTTTCTACAGTAGCCACTGAACTACCACCATATTTTTGTACTATTATTCCCATATTCTCCCTCCTATTTGGTAAATTTTTAGTGCTGAAATTCTTTGTTTATATATGTCTTTAAAAATAAGTTTCATCCATAAACCCTATATATTCTGTATCAAGGAATGATTTAAACATGAAAACTTAATTAAAACATATATATTTAAGAATTAAATTTATTTCAAGCTAATTTACCTAGAGAGTTTTTGTATTAAATACCATAATTCGAAAATTGTGATACCTCTATACTCTTTCAGACAAAAAAATAAATGCAGCAAAGGAACACCTCTGCTGCATTAAATATCGTAACATTAACACACTCTCGTGACCTTGTAGCTCTCCACTGACTTAAGTGGCAGTTATACATATCTTATACGTATAACCAGAATAAAAAATTGCTAATTCCTTATTCTTCGGCTATAATTCCTTTCTCTATTAATCAACGTTTAGCTAACTCATAATAGATACTATTAATTACAGCGCCTCTACCCTAGGTAAAATATTTACTTGTTTCGTAATATATTATCATCAAACTTTGTATATTTCAATGACTTTATGAGAAAAATAATAATATATTTTCAGATATTTGCGAATTTATAATCTTTTTGTAGATTTTAATCCTTTTTTATCTTATAAAGTCTATTAAATATCTATATTATTAAGATAAAATATAAATATGAATTAAATAAGTTCAATGTTAAATATATTTAAAATATCTATATATTGAAAATAATAATATTCAGTTATATAATGCAATTGTTAGTTCAATTTATTATTGAACTTTGTCCTTTAATTTTATAATTATTCTTTCATGAATAAAAATTATAGATACAAATATACTTATTATTCCTATATCTATACCTATATTTACTCTAAAAGCAAGCTTCATCCATAGTGCTTGTATAGTTTATAGTAAGGGATAATTTAGATTTGTAAACTCAACTACAAAAATATATAACATTTGTGAGAATAAGGAGGGAAAATGATAAATTTTATTAAAGGAATAGCTATAGGTATTGCAACCTTAATTCCTGGTGTTAGTGGCGGTACCATGTCATTAATTTTAGGTATTTACGATGATTTAATTCATGCTATTAGTTCATTCTTAAAAGACTGGAAAAAACATATTGTATTATTGTTACAAATAGGACTAGGTTCGCTTTTTGCCTTTTTCTTATTTAGTAATATAATAAAATTTGTTCTAGTTAAAATCCCAATGGAAATAGGTTTCTTCTTTTTAGGTGTTATATGTGGCGGAATACCTCTTCTTTATAAAAAAGCTACTAAAAGCAAAAACAGCCCAATAGATTTTTTATACTTAATAGTTGGATTTACACTGATCTTACTTATGTCAGGTGATGTATCTGCCGCTACATTTACAGGTAACTCCGGCTTAGTTAATGCTGCTTTTCTAACACTGGCAGGGTTTATTATAGCTGTAGCCTTAATTCTTCCTGGAATAAGTGGTTCTTTTATGCTCCTAACTTTAGGTCTATATGATATGACTATTGAATCTATAAGCACCTTCTATGTACCATTTTTAATTCCTCTTACAATAGGTGTACTTATAGGTACTTTGACAACCACTAAAATAATTGAAGGCCTACTGAAAAAGCACCCAGGAAAGACCTACATGCTTATACTTGGTTTTGTAGCAGGTTCAGTAATATCAGTATTCCCTGGTATACCTTCTGGTGCATCATTAATAACCTCTCCTATTGTTGCCATAATAGGATTTGTTCTAATATACTATATGGGTAAAAAAAGTATAGATTAATCATATAATTGATGAGAAACCTCGTCCAAGCTAGATACTTAACTCTAGGGTTCGATTGGACAAGTTCCTTGTGAAACCATGACTAATTCAAAGTTTTTTGAGCAAATTGGAGCCTGTACTGTTTTTGTTATACTCCTTAATTTATTATATAATTCTATTATTACGTTTTTAAATAGAGGAGGATCTCACGGATGGAAAGTAGCCCGAGTGGCAGTTTTATTCTAATTTTTGCATTAGTACTAGTTAATGCTTTTTTTGCATCAGCAGAAATGGCAATTATATCCTTAAATAAAACAAGGATTAATCTTTTGGCCCAGGACGGAAATAAAAAAGCTCTCTTACTTCAGAGGCTTATTAAAGACCCCGCTAACTTCTTAGCAACTATTCAGGTAGGAATAACCTTTGCAGGATTCTTTGCTTCAGCATCAGCTGCAACTTCAATTTCTGGAAGTTTTTCTGTAGTCCTTAGTAGACTAAATCTACCCTATAGTAATATGGTATCTCTTATAGCTATAACAGTGCTTATATCCTATATTACCTTAGTACTTGGTGAATTGCTTCCTAAACGAATAGCATTGCAACACGCAGAAGATATAGCCATGTTTTCTGTAAAACCAATAATATTTATATCAAAACTTACAAAACCCTTTATTTGGTTTCTATCCTCTTCAACAAACATACTTATGCGATTATTAGGTATGAAAACAGAGGGTATTGAAGAGAAGGTTTCAAGAGAAGAAATCAAAAGTCTCATAGAGATTGGTGAGGCTCAAGGTGCTATAAATAAAACCGAACGAAGTATGATAGATGGAATCATTGAATTTGATGATAAATTAGCTAAAGAGGTTATGACTCCTAGAACTGAAACATTTCTACTAGAAGTAAATTGTAGTCTTAAGGATAATATCCATAGGATCCTAGATGAAAGTTTCTCAAGAATTCCTGTTTATGAGGATGATATTGATAATGTTGTAGGTGTACTTTATATAAAGGATTTATTTGCTAGTATAGTATCCCTAGGAGTAGAAAATATCAAAATTTCAGATATTATGAGACCTCCTTATTTTGTTCCAGAAACAAAAAACATTGATGATTTATTTAAAGAATTACAATTAACACAAAACTATCTTGCTATTTTAATAGATGAATATGGTGGTTTTTCTGGAATTGTTACCATAGAAGATTTAATTGAAGAGGTTATGGGTGAAATCCCTGATGAATTTGATGATGAGGAACCTGAAATCCAAAAAATAGATGATAAAAATTATGTGGTAAGTGGACTACTTACCATAGATGACCTTAACGATAACCTAGACTTAAATCTTAATTCTGACTCTGCTGACACAATAGGAGGACTATTTATCGAACTTTTAGGAACTATTCCTAAGGAAGATGAGCATCATGAAGTTGAACTAGACTCTATAATATTGAAAGTTTTAAAGCTTGATGAAAAAAGGGTAGAAAGAATACAACTTACCTTAAAATAAATAACTAGTATAGGAGCAAATAATACTTTATCTGCTCCTATATTTCATTATATTTAATGCAAACATAAGAATATTAATCCCTTATTTTATGCAATAAATAAATTCTGGTCTTGCAACTTTTCACCATGGGGAAAACATACTTTATAATAAATTATTTACCTATGTAAATCTCCCTTAAAATATAATATACCTATCATAATAGATGAACCCAAAAATCCATCCATCATATCAATCATACTATCAACAAGCCCACCAGCTTGCATGTTAGTTTTCACAACCATATCCATTAAATACTCATATATCTCCCATATTGACCCTATAGCTAATCCAAATACCACTAAAAATACTATTGCAAATATCTTTGTTGTAGGTAAATTATTATTAGTAACTCTTAATATGCTCAGTCCTGCTGATACCGCTATAAATCCAGACCACAGATGAAGAAAGTCATCATAGTAATTTATATTATAAAATCCAAATCCAGATCCTAGAACAGAAGCAAAGAGCATAAATAAGTTTAATACAATAAAAAGATTATCATCTACTAAGCTAGACATTTGTTTATTAAGAAACCTAAGTAGTAAAAGTCCCATAATACAGAAAATACTCATACTAATTCCAATAATGTTTTTTCCATATACAAATATACCTAAGGCGAACACATATATTAGTATTAATACCATGCTAAAATAGCAAATAAATCTTTTATTTTTCATTTATTCCTCCAAAATAGTATATACTTTATTAGTTTAACAACTTAATATTATCATATTTACATAAGCTTCACCTTAATATCATAGATAATTTTACAATTTATTAATAAAACTTACTTATTTTTTTCAGCACGGCTTACTCTAACCGTTGACCAAATTTACATTTATTTGTTTTTATTGTATTATATATAATATATTTTGTAAATTATTTGGAGGAAAAAATGAATAAAACATTAAAAAATATTTCAATCGGATTAATATCAATTTTGCTTTCTTTTTTTTATTTATAGGTTTATAACTATAAATTTATTAGACTTTATACCATTTGTTGTTACTAATAAACTACCATTGTATATATGTATAATATTAATACAAAGTGTAATAATCTTCATAATAATAAAAGGATTTACAGAAAATCAATTAGATCCAATTTTTTAAAAAATGCTTTGGTTTCAATATCCAATATGATTTTTATCAGTTCCCGTCGTCTATTTTAATCATAATGATTTTAGAAAAAATATGAATAACGTAAGGAAATGGGTATTATCTATACTGAAATTATTAGATATAGAAAGAAAAATGAGCCTGAAATTAAAAGTATTTTCAATGAATTGCAAACCCGATGAATATATAAGTAAAATTATGAAAATTTAAAAGATTCATAGTTTTACTTATATAGTTATAAATTTTCATCACTTTGTTCTGATTATCTCATTAACTCTAATACTAATTTAGAAGTATTCACTAAATCTACTATTGCTAAATGCTCTTCTAAGGTATGAGGCTTCCTTTCCCCTATTCCTAAATTTACAGCTTTAACTCCATTGCAATTTAGGATATTAGTGTCACTTCCCCCACCTGTTGAAGCAGTGAAAGCTTCTAAACCTATCTTTGCACATGCTGACTTAGCCATATTCACTAATTCATCATTTTCATCTATAACAAAAGGTCCATACATTCTCTCAGTATCAACTTCTACTGTTGTATTAAACTTCTTAGCTGCATCTTTAAAACACTTAACCATGTGAGCAGTTTGTATATCTAATTTTTCTGAATTCAAGCTTCTTGCTTCTGCTTTAATTTCAATTTCGGGACAAACTATATTAGTAGCTCCCCCACCATTTATTGAACCTATATTAGCAGTTGTTTCTTCATCAATTCTTAAAAGTTTCATATTAGTTATTGCTTCTGCTGCTACTTGAATAGCACTTATGCCTTGTTCTGGACAGACTCCTGCATGAGCTGGCTTTCCTATTACTTTAGCAGATATTTTATCTTGTGCTGGTCCTTTAACAACTATTTGTCCTGGTTTCCCGCCACTATCTAAAACAAAGGCAATTCTTGATTTTATCTTAGTATAATCAAGATTTTTAGCACCAAATAATCCCCCCTCTTCACATACACTGAAGAAAATCTCTATTGTTCTATGATCTATTTTATTTTCTTTAATAGTCTTTACCGCTTCTAAAATAGCAGCTATTCCAGCTTTATCATCTCCACCTAAAATAGTAGTTCCATCACTATATATAACTTCATCCTTAATTATAGGCTTAATATTAATTCCCGGAGTTACTGTATCCATATGGCAACTAAATAAAACTGGTTCTTTATCATTTGTACCCAGTAATTTAGCAATAAGGTTACCACTATTACCTCCAACAATTTCTCCCGTGTTATCCATTTCTACTTCAAATCCCAAGTCCATTAATTCTTCCATCATAAGCTTTGCAAATTCAACTTCGTTTCTACTCTCACTATTTATTTGAACATATTTCAGAAACTTTTCCACAACTCTATCTTTATTAATCATTCGAATAATCTCCTTTTAAGTAAATTTAATATGTAAACATATCTCTTCATCAGTAATATAACTTTATACACAAGAGGCACCCCTAAATATAAAGGTGCCTCGTTGCTGTATAACAACTTTCAATTGATTGTATTTATAGACCAACTCTAATAATCAAGAGTGGATTTCAAAATTACATTGGGTAATGTAGTGGTACTCCAGGACCTAAAGGAAGCCCTATCATATACCAAATTACTAGCATTACAATCCAACCTATTAAGAATACTACAGTATATGGTACCATTGTTGATATTAATGTACCTATACCTGATTCTTTATCATATTTTTCTGCAAATGTTACTATTAATGCAAAGTAAGACATTAGCGGAGAAATTATATTTGTTGTAGAATCACCAATTCTGTATGCAACCTGTGTTAACTCTGGTGAGAAACCTAATTGCATTAACATTGGTATAAATATAGGAGCTAATATAGCCCATTTAGCTGATGCAGAACCCATAAATAAGTTAATGAATCCAGCTAATAATACAAATCCTATAATTAATGGAATACCGTTTATTCCTGTGTTTTTTAGGAAGTCAGCTCCTTTAACAGCAAGTATTGTTCCTAAATTTGTATGACTAAAGTAAGCAACGAATTGAGATGCTACAAATACTAATACTATGTAACCCCCCATAGATGCCATAGACTTAGACATAGCCTTAACAATTGATTTATCGCTTTTTACAGAACCCGATCCTATACCATAAGCTATTGCCGGTACTAAGAATGCAAGTAGAATTATTGGAACCATTCCATCCATGAATGGTGATTTTAATAAGTCACCTGTTTTAGGATGTCTTAATATTCCCCATGATGGAACTGTCATCACAAGTATAATTGCTACTAAAACTATTAATGCTATTAATGCATATCTTAAACCCTTTTGTTCTTCATTTGTGATACCTTCAACATCTACACTATCATCACCTTTGTATTTGCCAAGTCTTGGCTCAACTATTTTTTCAGTAACTATTGTACCTAAAACAGTTATTAATACTGTTGATGCTATCATAAAGAATAAGTTAGCTGTTGGAGCAACTGTATATGTTGCATCCCATATTCTAGCTGCTTCTGTACTTATACCCCCTAATAAAGGGTCAATAGTACCGATCATAAGATTTGCACTAAATCCACCAGATACACCAGCAAATGCAGCTGCAATACCAGCCAATGGATGACGTTTAAAGCTTAGGAAAATAACAGCACCTAAGGGTACTAATACTATGTAACCCGCATCTGATGCTACGTTAGACATAACCCCTGCAAATACAACTACTGCAGTTATTAAACTTTTTGGAGTACTTAAAACTAATTTTCTAATTGATGCGGATATTAATCCAGTACCTTCTGCAACTCCTACACCTAACATTGCAACAAGAACTGTTCCAAGTGGTGCAAAGCTAGTAAAGTTCTTAACAGCCGATGTTAACATATATCTAATACCATCTGCTGACATAAGACTTACTGCCGATACTGTCATTTGTGTTTTCTCTAAAGTTTTAGTATCTATACCTTCATAATTAACTGTAACTCCTAATTTAGCACATATCCCCGAAATGACTATAATTGCCAAACAAAACATGAAGAAAATCGTAACTGGATGTGGCATTGCATTTCCTGTTTTCTCTACGAAATCAAGAAACTTACTAAATAAACTTTTTTTCTTTTTCTCTAGTGTTTTCATATTTTCACTCCTTTGTTAGTTAAAATAGAATTTTTCTATTTTTTTACTTAGTATCGTTATAAAACCTATGGTTAATAGGAATATTCATTTGCTTATTGAATTATACATATGAACTTATATGATTTATAACATAAATATTAAAATAACTTCAATATTATTTAATGGCTTGTACATTTAATAGTGTATTTGTTAACATTTTTATTTATCAGTATATTATCATATATTTTTTTCTCAGTCAATAAATTTTCGCAAAATTTATTCAATTACATAAATTAAATTAAATTAAATTTATAATATTATGTAATTTCTTTTATTTTTCGCCTTTTTTATTTATTTTATATTATTTATTTATTGTTATTTTAAACTTTCTACTAACTTCTCCTATAATTCTATAAAGTTAATGGTTATATTTATAGATTTAATGCACAATATAAGCTTATAGCAAGTTTTTTAAAAATTCATTATCTTAGATAAGCTTGCTTATATAAAAGTTTAATTGATATTTACAAAATTAAATAATATAATATATATTGAGTTAAATGAAATTCTTGTATGTTTTACACTGTTATTACATTTTTTTTATATGTTATTGTTCACTAATATCTTTTTTTGTATTTTAATTTATTTTAGGAGGATTTTATGAAAACCTTAAAGAAAATACTTATACCAATGTTTTTACTATGTGCCCTTCTATTATCATCTTGTAGTGGCATAAGTAATATTTCTAGTAAACAACAAAACAAGTTTATAAATGATCTTATGACTTCCTTTAAAGAACAGGGCTTTCAAACTACTACTGTGAATTTTTTCGGTGCAGATTCTAATTCCTTAGAAAATGATTTAGACTTATCCTCTACAGACCTAGCCTTATATGATTGTATTTTAAATAACATGAACTATAACATAGAAGGTATAAGCACAACTGATACAACCTCTACTGTATTAGTTGACATAACAACTATAGACGTTAGTGCTGCCACAATTTCAACAATGAAAAAAATAGCCGAAGAAAATTCATCATCACAAGATTTAAATAGCACCGAAGATTACTTCAGAAAATCATTAATAACATATATCCAAAGTGGTTCAGCTAATTTTATGAATCAAAAAATACAATTTGTGTTTATAAAAGAAAACAAATCATGGGTTCTTCAATGGTTTGATGATGAAAATTTAACCAAACTATTAGGTGGTTTGTCAGAAAAATAGTTTTACTTTCCAATGTTAAGTATGTCAACAGCCCACTACCCTAAAGGGATAGGGGCTTGGGGCGACAAGCCCTAAGTGTCTGCTCTGAAAGTAGTATTGT
>JAVXGR010000030.1:0-19133 GCA_036657335.1 Clostridium sp.
TCAGTATAAATTACTGACTAACTTATCTTTCGACAAGCTTATTTTTATTTTCTCAAAGCATTTACGAGTTGTTCTTTTAATACTCTGTTTAATTTTCAAAGACCATGTTTTCTTTTGTTTTGTCGTTTCTGTTAAGCGACTTCCTTATAGTATCAAATTTGATACTACTTGTCAATAACTTTTTTTCAAATTCTTTTCAAGTTTTAATCAACTTGTTTTGTTGTTTTTAGTGCTTCTCAGTTACAAGTATTATAGTATCATTATTAAAAACTATTTATATAACTCAAAGCTATCTCTAAGAATTGACTGTGTTGCTATTTCTCTTCATTACTCTTTATATCTCATTTTATCTAAGAATGATACACATGGTTTTGTGTTCTTTATATTAAAGTGATTATTGGCAAAAAATACAAAAGATCATTAATTTAAAATAAAATAATGATCTTCTATATTGTACTATAATTTAATTATTCCTCTGTTCATGCTGTCTTTTTGCCTTTGATGTATTTATAAGTTGGGCTGATAATACTTCTTCTATTTTTTTTAACCTATTAACTATTTCTTCAGATATATATTCATCACATTCAACAATTAAAAATGCCTCTAGCTGATGCGCTCTTGTTAATTTCATATTAGCAATATTAATTTCTCCATCTGCTATAACCTTAGTTACCTTGCTTAAAATACCTTTTTTATCTAACTGTCTTATTAGAACAACGCAATATTCACCCGTTAGCTCCACAGTGAATCCATTAATTTCATTTACTATAATGTTTCCCCCACCTATAGAGCATCCCATTATAACCGAATCCGTGCCATCATTCATATGAAATACCATCTTAACTGTATTAGGATGTTCTGCCTCTCCTATTACAGTTGGTATAAATTCGTATTCCACACCCTGTTTTTCTGCAATTTCGAAAGCTATTCTAAGATTCTCATCTTGTGGTTCCATTCCTAAAATACCTGCAACCAAAGCTTTATCTGTACCATGTCCCCTGTATGTTTCTGCAAATGATCCATGTAAGTAAAAACTTACACTTTTAAAATCAGCTCCCACTATGTCTCTTGCAACCTTTCCTAATCTAGCTGCACCAGCCGTATGTGAACTTGATGGTCCAATCATTATAGGACCAAGTATATCAAAAGTACCATATTTCTTCATATCTCAACATCCTTCCATCACTAAGTTTCTATTTCTAACCTTTAAGATATTATCATACTTGTTGCAATAATTTAAGGCTTTTTATTATTGTGCTGTATTCTTCATATTATAATTCATTACTTTCATCTACTTTTTTTGTATAAATAATATAAAATAGAATAATAGAACACACCCAACTTATTGCTATAAATACAGATGATGATAAAATTATTCCTAAACTACCTATTAATACATCAACTATTCCCTCTAAATTACACATATCACTAAATATATTTTTGAATTTATCATCTTTATCCTTAAAAAAACTATTCAACCCTTTTTCCTTTTTTATTAAGTATGCAATCCTTCCCTCTGTAAAACCTATAATTATCAAGGCTATCCCTAAAAATTTATACATATCTATCCCTCTCTTTTAATTACATTAATATTCTAATACAATATATATATACTATAAAATATACTAACCCTTCTGGCATGTATTTTCATATTTTACCGCATAGAATTACTTAGATTATATCATGCTTTATCTATGATTTAGAATTAATTTATTCCTATATAAAACATATTTTCATTTTAAATTCCAATACATTATAATCCAGTATCTACCTATTCAAAATAATTTAATTCCTATTTTCTTTCTTCAATAATTCTGAAAATTTATTTATTTTTAACACCATAGTGCTTACTGCCAAATAATCAATAACTAATTTATAAAATTAATTATTGATTATTTAAAATTAATATGATATTATATAATAAATTGATTGGTTCATGCCGAAGTGGTGGAACTGGCAGACGCGCTGGACTCAAAATCCAGTGGTAGCAATACCGTGCGGGTTCGATTCCCGCCTCCGGCACCATTGAATTTACAAGGTTAAGAGCACGTAGGAAGAATATTCCTACGTGCTCTTTTCTTTGGTTTTGTCCGTAAATTGTCCGCTTTTACTTTAATACAGGTTAAAACAGAATGGTACAAATTAATATTAAAATTGAAAATTAAAAAGAAATGTATTGATATTTCATACAATTTATCTTACTTATGAATTATATTAATCATTAAACTTCATATTTTTTTGTGGGTTTACTTTTTCGGAGCTTCCCTTGCAATCTTACATAAATTAGTACCAACCAAATAATTACTGTTACTTAAATTGAAAATAATAGGTTCGGAAAACCAGCTCAATTTCATTTGTGAATTTAGAGATATTTGAGCCGATTTTCTTAGGTGAAAAGAAAAAAGAGGTTACACCTCAAAATGATTTTTTTATCATTTTAAGGTGTAACCTTTTAAAATAGTATAATATTAAAAACTCCAACCAATATAATTATAATTGGTTGGAGTTTTATTATTTAGGTCATAAATCACAAAATCGAAATTAACTTTTGCCTGTCCAGCGAAGTTTATAAATGCTATTATTCTTCATATCACACCAAACATTTTCTATAATTTTATCATCTTTATTAACATGAAATGCAAAGCTTTCTTTCATATCAATAGATTCACCATCAGCAATTATATAACTATAGGTTACATTGCAACTTACATAGGTGTAGTCGCCTTTATCGTCCTCTTTTACGTCGCTTATTTTTAGGTCTTTTACAGCAGTAATCTTTTTATCATTAATTACATCGTTGTACATAATAGGAACATTGGGCATTGCTAATGAATTGAATCCTTCTTCGTTTAAAATTTCTCCAAATCGTTTTTTTAAAACCTCATAGTATTCTTCCGCAGGGTAATCTTCTTTGATAGAAGCATAGGTTTCCGGAGCTATTAGCTTCTTTATGAGTATTTCATAACCTTCTTCTGTCTTCCCACATCCCATCATAATGGATGATATTAAGAACAAACTTAAAAATAAACAAGATAACTTTTTCATAATTATAATACACCCCTTTCAACTTATATACAAATATGACATTGCTGACATATTGAATAACGTGAATCTCAAGACCTTGTCCTATTTGTCAGTAAGTAGATCTAATTCTTAGGATAAAAAAGAACAATATATACTAATGACAATATAAAACCATCGCTTTGCCATAGCTCCTATTTATCAGTATACGCATAGAATGGATTTGAAGAAGAAAAAATAAATATTGATAAAAATACTAGTGTTAAATTTAAAAACCCTTTCGTAATTCTGCCTTCTATTAGTTTGTTAGACAAGTTAATTAATACTTATATAGAAAGGTACCTATTCAGCTAACTTGTATTAAGTATAATCCACATCCAGAGAACTAGCAATACATTTTGTAAATATATTATATTTCTGTAATTGACATTTAAATATATCTATTAATGGTTGGATTCATGTTTTTATGTTTTTATGTTTTATATTCACAACAGATTGATACTACTGTATTTGTTTCTTATAGAGTGAACGTAACTTCTAGATTGTTAAAATCTAACACCAGTGTTTATTATGTAAAATTGGATATGTTTAATCTTTGAAAAATCCATTTACAGAAGGTTTTACTTTATTGTAAAGGGATAATCAACAATAGTCTTAATAAATAGCTTAACAAAAAGAAATGGCATCCGAAAATGCCATTTCTTTTTAGGAATATTAAGTATATCAACTATTGTAAAATATCCTTTGGTCAATATTCTATAACTTTAAATTTTATTTTTTCTAAATTTACTCAGCAGTTTCTAATGCTAGTTCTATCATTTTAGTAAATGTAGTTTGACGCTCTTCTGAGGTTGTTTCTTCTCCAGTTATAATATTATCACTTACTGTTAATAACATTAATGCTTTCCTTCTATATTTAGCAGCTAAAGTATATAATGCCGCACCTTCCATTTCAAGTGCTAATACATTGTATTTAGCCCATATCTTCCAAGCATCTGGATCTTCACTATAAAATGAATCCGCAGATAATACATTCCCAACAGATACCTTCATATTTTTTTCTTGTGCTAATTGATAGGCTTTATAAACTAAATCAAAATTTGCAGTTGCAGCAAAGTTTGCATTGCCAAATCTAATATTATTTATATTAGAATCTGTAGAAGCACTCATAGCAATTATAACATCTCTTACCTGTATGTCTTCTTGAATTGTTCCACATGTTCCAATTCTTATTATATTTTCAACACCATAATCTCTTAATAATTCTTCTGCATAAATAGACATTGATGGCATTCCCATTCCACTACCTTGAACTGATACTTTCTTACCCTTATAAGTTCCTGTATATCCATACATGCCACGTACTGTATTATAACATACTGCATCTTCAAGCATTGTTTCAGCTATAAATTTAGCTCTTAATGGATCACCTGGCATTAATACGGTTTTTGCAATTTCATTTTCCTTAGCACCTATGTGTACACTCATCCTAATACCTCCTGAAGTATATTTTAAATTTTATATAGATATACAATTAGAAATTCTCGAAGTTTTCCCCTTAATACTCTATATAAATACTAATATTATAACATATAAATATTCTACTTCAATAATTTTTCTATTTTTTTTAAACTAATTAAAGTTTTTTCTATTTTATCTATAAGTATATGCAAAATTTAAAATTCTATATCGGAAAATTCCATTTCTGCTTTTTCTACATTATTTTCATACATAAAACTATCTACATTACATTGTTCATCCTTAAGTATTACAATAGGTATCTCAATAATAAATTCGCTTCCTACGCCTAAAATACTTTTTACACATATTTCACCACCATGTAATTCAACTAAAGATTTAACAATAGATAGACCGATGCCAGTTCCCTCTTTTTCTCTGTTATAAAGCTTATCCACCTGTCTAAATCTCTCAAATATTATTTCTTGCTTATTTACTGGTATACCAAAACCAGTATCCTTTACTGAAATAGTCACATTATTACCATTCTTTTTTAATGTTACATCTATGCAATCACCAAAACTAGAAAATTTAAAAGCATTAGATATAAAATTTAATATTATCCTCTCTATCTTACCCTTATCTACTGCCATTATAACCTCTTCAACATCTGTATCAAATATAATACTTCTATCTATTTTATGTGCATAAGGAACGGCACAGGCTATAATTTCTTCTACAACCTCAACTATATTATAATTATTCAAGTGTAAATCTATTAATCCCGCATCAAGTCTAGTTATGTATATTAAGTTATTTACTACTCTTAATAATCTATATCCATTTTGTCTCATTACAGAAAAATATCTCTCTACTTTTATTTCTTCCTTAGGTGTTAATTCTTTTCCCATATATAGTGGTAATAACTGAACTGTAGAAAATAAAACATTTAAAGGGGTCTTAAGTTCATGTGATATATTAGAGAAAAATTCATTTTTAAGATTATCATACTCTTCAACCTCTTGAACAAGCCTCCTGTTCTCATGAATTAAATATTTAAAGTGTCCCTCTACACCTTCAATATTCTCATCGCTAACATCCTCTTGTTTTTTATTATTTCCTTCTAAAGTTGTGGCACAACACTCAGACTCTGTATTTTTTTTATATATGACCATACAGTGTTTATATATGCAGACTATTATTAAAATCATAGAAATTATAACTATATTTTTACATACATTGCCTACTGTGTTCATTATCCTTAAAATAGGACGATAATTTACTACCACAGCTGTACTATATTTTCCATTTCCTATTGAATTATATGATATACTCTTATATATATGATTTTCATCTTTAAATTCATATCCTTTTTTCTTTACTTCAAAGCTTTCAAAAAGGGTTTCTATATCTTTTTTAATATTTACTGAATCATAGTTAGTGCCCTTTAAATACTCTTTCTTTGAATTAAATACTGTTTTCCCTTCTTCATCCAATATAAAGTATATTTTGTCTAAATTATTGTCTGTGTTTGAGATATTTTGAAAAAAGCTTTTAATATCAACTTCAAATACCATAAATGCATTGTTTGAATCTTGATTATCAATATAAGAGATTATAAATGCTCTTTCATTTGTATAATCTTCAAATAACATAGCCTTGTTTAAATTACTATACTTACTTTTCAATTCATTTAAATTGTTTCCTGCTATTGTGCTACTTTCATCTTTTTTAACATCATATAAAGTTTCTTCTTTCACTATATAAATATTACTTATACTACTACTCATATCTTTCATAGTACTAAAAGTATCTGAAAGACCTTTGTAATCTCCATCTTGAACAAATTTAGCCTTTGAAAATGTTTCTGCAAAAAATATTATTTGGTTAAATTGCTCTTCTATATTAACAGATAATTTTCCACCATATTCCTCAATATTATTTTTCATGTATAATAGGCTCTTGTTATTAACTGTTATGTATAAATATGTAGCTGTAAATATAATAATCATTAATGAAAAAATTAAACCATATACAAAAGGCAATGATTTTATCTTCTTCATCAATTTAATTATCCTCCTTCTTACATAAGGTTTATAATAAATCGTTTTATTTTTACTAGATAAATATTAGCACATAGAGTTTTTATTTTCAATTTTACACAAAAGTATAATTTTTCTGTAATTCTATGATTTAATTTAGTAGATACGTAGGTTTTTGAATTTAATTGTATTTTATTTTTAAAAAAATTCTTTTATTTGTTTTCTTTTGGTTTCTTTTGTTTTATTCTGTGTTATTTTTATTTTTATAAAACATTAAAATACAAAGTTTTTGTATTTTAATGTTTATAATTGTTTTTAAATTAATTTTTTATTTCATCTAAGTAAAATATCATAAAAAATCCCTCTTATAAATACTTAATGATTAATTACTAAGTATTTATAAGAGGGATATATGTTCTAAGAAATAATACTCATATATTGACCTTAGTTATTATTCTAAATCTAATTTACCAAATAAATCACCTAAAGTTCCCATTGAATCTTCATCTTTTATAAATGGTGTTACCTTTTCAACTGATTTTTCTAAAGCATCTTTTATACTTAAAGATATCTTTTGAGCTTCTTTATTAATTTCTAATACCTTTACATTTACCTTGTCTCCAACTGATAGGATATCAGAAACCTTTGATACTTGATCTTCTTTAATTTGAGAAATATGAACTAATCCCTTAATCATTGGGTCTAATTCAACTAATGCTCCAAAATCCAAAACTTTTATAACTATACCTTCATGAACGGTATCCTTAGCATATTTACTTTCAACATTATTCCATGGATTATCTTTAGCTTCTTTCAATGTTAATGATATTTTATTTTTTTCCTTATCAACATCTAATATATATACATCCACTAAATCTCCAACAGACACAATCTCTGAAACCTCTTTAACTTTATTCCATGAAAGTTCTGATATATGAATCAATCCATCTACTCCGCCTAAATCTACAAAAGCTCCAAATTTAGCAAGTCTAGTAACTACACCTTGCTTTGTGTCACCTTTATTTATGTTGCTTAATGCCTCATCTCTTTTAAGTTCTAATTCCTTTGCTTCTACTTCTCTTCTTGATAATACTATTTTTCTTTTTTCTCTATCAAATTCTATTATTTTAACTGTAAGTTCTTTTCCTACAAACTGTTCTAATTCTTTAACAAATCTAACTGATAATTGAGATGCTGGAATAAATGCTCTTTCACCCTTTAGTTCACTTATTACTCCACCTTTTACAACTTCTTTAACTACTATATTAAAGCTCTCATCTAACTTAAATATCTCTTCAAGTTCTTTCCAATTATTCACAGAATCGATTCTCTTCTTAGATAAAATCGCTTCATTTTCTGATGTATTTACGTGTACTACTACTAATTCTAATTCTTCATCTTCTTTAAATACTTCATTTAATGCTACACCATCTTTTATGTTTAATTCAGCTCTTGATACAATACCATCAAACATAGTACCTGTATTAACTATAAGTTCATCTTCTCTTATAGACACAATTCTACATTTTAATATTTGTCCTCTACGTATGCTTTTCATAGAAGCCTCTACCTCATTTAGCATATCTTCCATAGAAAGTTCTCTATCCATTAAAATACAACTCCTCTTAAATTTATTCAATACTACCTATAAATAAGTAGCTACTTTTCTTTGTTTTTTTGTACTGTTATTAATTATACAACATATTTGGCTACTTTCATAAAAAACTACTGATTTTTTACATAATATTTTCTTTTAACCCCATTAAGGCCATTGTATAGCCATATGAACCGAAACCACATATTTGCCCAATACATGCAGATGCTGTCACTGATACCCGCCTAAATTCTTCCCTTGCGTGTATGTTGCTTAAATGGACCTCTATAGTAGGTAGGTTAACCGCCTTCAATGCATCATAGATAGCAATGCTATAGTGCGTGTATGCTCCTGGGTTAATTATAATGCCCTGAAAAACTCCAAGTGCTTCTTGAATATAGTTAATTATCTCTCCCTCTATATTACTTTGTTTTATTTCTAAGTCTATATCTAATTCCTTTGCCACCTTATATAATTCACCACATATGGACTTATAAGTTTCTACTCCATAAATATTTTTCTCTCTTATTCCTAACATATTCAAATTAGGTCCATTTATCAATAACACCTTCATTTTGTAACTCCCTTTTATGTATACTCTTATATTAACACATTATTAAATTATAATTAAAATCCTGATAATTTTCAAGAAATTTCAAGAATTTTATTTTACATTGGGTTAAAATATCTTTAAATTAGATATGTTTTTATTTCTTTAATAATATCTTCCATTGATTTATTGTTTACAATTTTTACATTACAGCAGTTTATATATATATTATACCTTTCTTCATAGAGTCTGTATATCTTCTCTTTTTTATCCTTTAATAATGGTCTACTTTCAATATCAATATCCCCTAAAATATTATCTATAGGTCTATCTATAAAGAAAATCACTCCGTTACTTTTAAGATTTATTATATTTTCTTCTCGCTTTATAACCCCACCGCCAGTTGAAATTATGCAGTGTTCCTTTTTACATATTTGACTAATATATCTACTTTCTATATCTCTGAAAACCTCTTCTCCTCTATTAAATATTTCATTAATAGTAGTATCTTCATTTTCTTCAATATAATTATCTATATCGCAAAATTCATACTTCAAAATTTCTGCAAGTATCCTTCCTACAGTTGTTTTTCCACAACCTGGCATACCTATAAGCACTATATTTTTACATTCATCAATTTTCATATTTTCCCCCAACTTATTCCTTATAATACTCTTAAAATTAAGCCTCAGTAGAATGTTAAATTCCATCTGAAGCTTACTTTCGCCGCACCTTTATATTCCTATCATATCTTCAATTTCCTTATTTATAGGATCAATTATTTTATAATCAATATTTATATCATTCCAAAATTCTTGTGCTTTCACAGCCTGTGCAACTAACATATATAAACCATTAACCGAAACTAATCCCTCTTCTTTAGCATATTTTAAAAACAAAGTTTCTAATGGATTATATATAATATCAACTGCTACCTTAAATTTCTTTATACACTCCTTAGTTATTGGTGAGTTATCTACCTTAGGCTCCATGCCTACAGGTGTACAATTTATAACCATTGAAAAACCATCTAATTCTTCTAATTCTTTATAGTTTACTATCTTATAACCGGGATACTTACTCTTAGCTTCCTCAATATTTCTTGTTGCAAAAACAACTTCATCGATACCATTGTCAACCAAATACTGAACTACAGCCTTAGATGCACCACCAGTTCCTAATATAACAGCTTTTTCAGATTTTACCTTAACCTTAAATTTATCAAGGGTCATTCCAAAACCATAATAGTCACTGTTATATCCAATTGCTTTTCCATCTTTAAATGATATAACATTTACAGCTCCTATATTTCTAGCTTCTTCTGATATTTCATCTAATTGTTTCATTATATCTACCTTATATGGAATTGTAACTGTTATTCCCTTACATCCTAAGGTCTTCAAACTTAAAATTGTATTATGAAAATCTTCTTTTTTTATTTCAAGGACATCAAAATTACCTTCCACGCCTATGTTTTTAAAAATACGCTCATGAATTTGTGGAGAAAATGTATGACCTAATTTCTCTCCAATTATCCCAAAAAACTTTTTCATTAAACTTTACCTACCTTCATAAAATAATTTTACACCGGGATATTTCTACCTATAAAATCATTTTTCAACTAACTATTTATACTTATAAAATCATTTTGTAACTCTCTACTTATACTCATAATTTCATTCATAAATCTTTCAAAGGCTTCTTCAAGACACTTGTTTTGTAAATACTCTTTATTTTTTTTAATAACTTCATTTTCCCTTATTTCATTTAATATAGGAAGTTTATTTTCTAATTTATATCTTGCTACATCCAAGGCTAATTCCATTCTTTTTTCAAAAAGCACTACAATGGCTTTATCTACCTCATTGATTTCTTCTCTACATATATCTAAACTCTTCATATATTATTCCCCCTTGTATAATGCACTTAGAATATTTAATTAACTCATATTAACAGTTTACTTCCTTTATCCTATCTAATAATAAATCTAGTATAGTAAGTGCAGTTACAGCTTCAATAACAGGTATTGCTCTAGGAACAATACAAGGGTCATGTCTTCCCTTTACTTCTAAAGTCCTTTCCACCTTATTTTTAATATCTATGGTACTTTGAAGTTTTGATATGGATGGAGTAGGCTTTATTGCCACCTTAAAGATTATAGGCATACCACTGGTTATACCACCTAATATCCCTCCATTGTTATTAGATGTTGTTTTTATATTACCTTCTTTAATTATATAAGAATCATTTGCTTCTGATCCTCTCATTGAAGCAATATGAAAGCCTGCACCAAATTCTATGCCTTTAACTGCTGGAACGGAAAATAATATCTGTGCAAGTCTACTTTCTACCGAATCAAAAAATGGCATTCCTAAGCCCTCTAAAGGATTCAAGACCATTAATTCAATAACTCCACCTACTGAATCTCCATCTTCTCTAGCCTTGATTATAGCCTCCTCCATCTTCTCTCCAATTCCCTTATTTAAAACAGGCAATTTTTGATTTTTAAGAGATAGTAGTGAGTCTGCAGAAATACCCAAACTGTTAAAACTTTCATCATTTATATCGTAAATTGATTTTACATGAGCTCCTATAAATATGCCCTTAGCTTCTAAAATTTGTTTTGCTATAGCACCTGCAAATACTAAGGGGGCAGTAATTCTTCCAGAGAAATGTCCTCCTCCTCTGTAATCATTAAATCCAAAATATTTTATATTGCCAGTATAGTCTCCATGACCCGGTCTCATAATATTCCTTACTTCAGAATAATCCTTAGAGTTTTTATTTGTATTCTTAATCATAAAACTTAAAGGAGTTCCAGTAGTTTTTTCTTGGAAGAAACCGCTTAATATCTCTACCTGGTCGCTTTCTTTTCTTGGTGTGCTTAAATTGTTGTGACCCGGTGCTCTTCTACCCATTTCTTTATTTATAAATTCTAAGTCTAACTCTGTTCCTGATGGTATACCTTCAATTATCCCACCTATGGCAACACCATGAGATTCCCCGAAAATAGTTAATTTTAAATTATTTCCCCATGTTGCACTCATTAATTCTTCCCCCTAACATTTTGAAATCATCCCAAAACCTTGGGTAAGACTTATCTACAACTGTACTATTTTCTATTATAACCTCTTCCCTACATTTGATGGAAGCTATTGCTAATGCCATAGCTATTCTATGATCATTCCAACTATTTACTCTTCCACCTTTTAAGCATTCTTTTCCATTTATAATTAGACCATCTTCAGTCTCCTGTACATCTGCCCCTAGCTTATTAAGTTCTGTGCACATAGCTTTTAGCCTATCAGACTCTTTGATTCTGAGTCTTTCAGCCTTTACAATTCTAGTCTGCCCTTCACTTAAAGCTGCTAAAACAGATACAATAGGAACTAAATCTGGACATTGAGATGCGTCTATAACTGTACCCTTAGTCTTACATCTACTTGTACTTATAAACTTTTCCTCCCTATTACTACTTATCTTACATTTTCCTTGCATTTTTTCTATTATATCTAAAATTTCTTTATCTCCTTGAAGAGATTCTATATCTAAATCTAAAACAGTAATATTCTTACCTAAAATACCAGCAACTAAGAAAAAGGCCCCCTGTGAAAAATCGCCTTCTACTCTATAATCCCTGGACTTATACTCCTGATTCCCCTCTATAATAAATTCTCTATACCCCTTATTTATAACCTTCACAGAAAATTTTTTAAGCATGTCTAGAGTCAAATCAATATATCCCTTAGACTCTAATTCAGTAGTAATTATTATCTTAGAATCCCCCTGTAACAATGGTAATGTAAATAATAACCCTGATATAAATTGAGAGCTAATATTGCCCTTAACCTTATATTCTCCTGACTTTAATTTACCATTTACAACTAAAGGTAACTTATTATCTTCTGTTGTATAATCTATAAGCTGTTCATCAAAGATATCATAATATGTCTTTAGTGGTCTTTCACCTAATTTCCCTCTTCCTAGAAATTTTATTTTTTTACCAGTGACCATAGCTATTGGAATTAAAAATCTTAAAGTTGACCCTGATTCATTACACTCTATATTTATACAATGTTCTTTATTAAAATCTATATTAGTATCTTCATTAAATTTAACACCATTCACTTCTAATTTATGTAAAACTGAACTTTCTTTATTTATCTCACGTATATTAGCACCTAATGTCTTTAAAGCCTCTGATGTTGCTATTATATCCTTGGAAAATTCAATGTTATAAACCAAACTTTTACCTCTACTTAATCCTGCACAAATCAAAGCTCTATGGCTCATACTTTTAGATGGAGGTATCATAACCTTTCCACTTAACTCACTTGGCAGTATACTAATTTCTTTCATAGAATCACCATTCCCTCAATTTCATATAATTTTTAACCTGTGTTTTATCCACACTATTAATAAAGGCATTCCCTATATTTTTTATGAAAATTAAGTTTAATTTTTCGCCCATATTTTTTTTATCTAAGCCGGTTGCCTCTATAAGACTTTCATTATCTACACCGCTTAATTCATATTGTAAATTATACTTTATTAAAATATTCTTTATTTTTTCTGCTGTTCCTATTTCCGTATGACCTAATTTCTCACTGTTTTTAGTTAAGATATACATTCCCATAGCCACAGCTTCTCCATGAGTATATTTTTCATAATCAAAGTATTTTTCTATGGAATGTCCTATAGTATGTCCGAAATTTAATATCATCCTTAACCCAGTATCTTTTTCATCTACTTCTACAACATCCCTTTTTATAGAGCAACAGCAGTAAACTATTTCATCAATGTTTTGTAAAAGTTCATTTTCATCCTTAAAGTCCATTAACCTAGAAAATAATTCTTTGCTACTTATACAACCATACTTGATTACCTCTGCCATACCATCCCATAAAAATCTTTTCTCCAAGGTCTTTAAAAGAGCAGTATCTATAATAACCATTTTGGGATGATAAAAACTTCCTACTAAGTTTTTTCCTCTTTCTAAATTAACTGCTACTTTTCCACCTATACTACTATCTATTTGTGCTAATAGTGATGTTGGTACTTGCACAAATGGAATCCCTCTTAAAAATGTAGATGCTGCAAAACCACATAAATCTCCAACAACACCACCACCAAATGCAATAATTAAATCGCTTCTTGTAATTTTAAAATCTAGTAATTTATTATATACTTCCTGTAAAACTTCTATTGACTTACTCTTTTCTCCTGGTTCTAAAACTATAAAACTAGGCTTAAATCCTGCCTTCTCTAATATTCCTTTAAACTCTTCTCCATAAATAGAAAATAAATTTTTATCTGTAACTATTGCTAGTTTCTCACCACTATGAAAAGCTTTGATTTTTTCACCAATTTCATTAATCAACCCTTTTCCAATAAAAATAGGATAAGATTGATTTTCTAAATTTACATTTAAAAGCTTCACTTATTTATCTCCTCTCTTCGCATATTAGCTTTTTTAATAAGTTTCTTTAAGCCCTCTAAATCTTTTTCTATCAAAAGCTTTTGGAATATCTCTATATCATCCTTAAACATATCCAATTGTTTTATTAAGTTTTTGCTATTACCTATAAATAATTGTCCCCATAAATCATAGTTTAAATTAGCAACCCTTGTTGCACCCTTAAAACTTCTTCCTATACATGATAATTCCTGCTCTAAATTTTTGCTATTAGCCAAACTAATTGCTATTACATGTGGCAGATGACTAGTAAATGCAATTGTGTTATCATGCTCCTGAGCATCCATTACCCTTACATTCTTAAAGCCCATATTTAAAACTATATTAGTTAGAATAGTTACATTCTCAGCTTTATTTTTATTAGTAGGTGTTAGTATATATTCACTTTCCTCAAACAACCTTTCATCAGAGCATTGAAATCCCCTAAATTCATTACCTGCCATAGGGTGACCACCTATAAAATCCACATCTTTCCTCATAAAAGAATTTATTTCTTCAATTACCGAAGCCTTTACCCCTACAACATCTGTAATTATAGCTCCATTTTTGAAATTTCCTATATTATCTTTTAGAAATTTAATAGTATCTTCTGGATATAAACACATTATTATTATATCAGATTCTTCCACCACTGTTTTTAAAGCTTTATTATCACATTCAAAATTCTCTACATCTGAATTATTTATAATAAATCCTTTATCTATAACTTTTAAGCTTTCTGCTGCATTTAAACTTTCTTTATTTATATCTATTGCCCAAATATTCTTAAATCCAATAAATTTCCTTAAGGCCTTTGCATAAGACCCACCTATTAATCCTAACCCAACTATGGTTATATTAAGCTCTCTTAACTCCATAACCCATCCTCCCTTATACACACCTTATTTTATAACTTTATACAAAATGTTCAAAGCACAATAAGCAGTAAATGACTTTCCATTATATCCTTTGTAATATTTTAAGCCTTAATTGTTTACAACATTATAGTGGTTAATACTTATTAAAAATACTTTTGTGGTTTAATTACAAAATTATTTCTATAGTTAATTTCTTTACTAATTTGCTCACTTATTAAGTTCTTTACTTCTTAATTCAATATTTTCCCCTAAAAATATACTTAAATTTCTCTTTCTTCTATTGCAGCAATAGCACTTAATTTTTTCATTAACTTATCAAATCTATCTGGAGTTATTGATTGATTTCCGTCACACCATGCATTTGCTGGATCATTATGAACTTCTATTATTAATCCATCTGCTCCCACTGCTATGGATGCCTTTGCAAGAGGTTCAACCATCCACCAAAGTCCCGCTGCGTGACTTGGATCTACAATTACTGGTAAATGACTTAGTTTTTTAATTGCAGGTATTGCACTTAAATCTAAGGTGTTTCTAGTGTACTTTTCGAAGGTTCTTATACCTCTTTCACAAAGTACAACATTATCGTTACCACCAGCCATTATATATTCTGCTGACATAAGCAATTCTTCTATAGTTGAGGATAAACCTCTTTTAAGTAAAATTGTCTTATTTGTTTTTCCTAGAGCCTTTAACAAATCAAAGTTCTGCATATTCCTAGCACCTACTTGTATAACATCAACATCCTCTACAAAATCGTCAATTAAGCTTGTTGACATTATTTCTGTAACTATAGGAAGTCCTGTTTCTTTTCTTGCTAATTTTAATAATTCTAGCCCCTGTTTTTCTAATCCTTGGAAGCTATAAGGGGAAGTTCTTGGTTTAAATGCTCCTCCTCTTAAGAAAGTCGCCCCACTTTCCTTTACTCTTTTAGCAATTGTAATAATTTGATCCTCTGTTTCAACTGAGCATGGTCCTGCCATAATACTTAATTTTTTACCACCTATAATTCTATCACCTACAATTATTTCACTATTATTCGGATGAAATAGTCTATTTGCTTTCTTGTATGGTTCTTGAACAATGATTACTCTATCAACAGAATCATTAGCTTGCAATAAATGTGCATCTATTCTGCTTGTATCTCCAACTAAACCCAATAAACTGTAGTTTTCTCCCTTTGATTCATGAATCTCGCAGCCTAAGCTTGTTATTCTTGCCTTTATTTTATTAATTTCCTCTACTGAAGCTTTTGCTTTCATTACAACTATCATTTTAAATTCCTCCTAAAGAATATATTAAATATTTTATACTACTTATATAATAAAATTATAACTTGAAGTTGACTTTTATCTTAATTATATTTTAATTTTGACTTATTCTTAATTTTAATCTTGATATATAATGTTAAGATTAATTAAAATTATAAAAAAAAGAGCCCTATGAAGGACTCTTCTATTGGAATCTTATAATATACGTTTCCATACTTTGAAATTAGTATACTAATAATATAATGTTTTGCTCTAAAAGCTACACATTATACCTTTCCATAATCCTTCATAAATAAATCTGTATTTTTTGAGTAAGACAAAAAGCAGTAATACATACAATAGTAGTTACCGTAATAATAGCTTTTAGATTGTCTTTTATAAGATTTATTTATAAGTTTCATGTACACTAATCTCCTTTCAATTTTATCTTCGCTTTAAATCACTAAAGCGTTGTACTGATTATATCATCTTGTGGCTATAAAGTAAATACATTAATCATATTTTCCCAAGGGGTTAGTATTAATGTAAAAACATACATTAATAGGACATATATCCTTTAACAGCACTGGTAAGCCCAGTTTTGGATTAGCATCAAATGTAGACGAATTTAATGACTCCATTCATGCGTTAAAATAATGAATAATATAAGTAAGAAGATTATAACCTCTTTAATTTTAACTATAGTAATCTTGGCTATATTTATTTATTGTTTTGGAAGATTTTTAGTTAATGATCAAGGTGGTGCTTTAGTATTACTGGTAGCTTCTATACATTTTACAATAATAATGGGCACCTTCTTATTATTAGTATGCCTTACCCCAGTAAACTAATTCTTTAGCTGGTTTTCCACAACATACACAACACTCTGAAACTTCTTCCTGTTCAAATGGAATACATCTTGAACTTGTTCCCGCTACCTTTTTAATTTTCTCCTCGCACTCTACATTTCCACACCACATAGCTTTAATAAACCCTGGTTTATTCTCAGCAATATCTTTGAATTCATCTAAGTTAGTAGCTGTAAAAGTATTTTTATCCCTATGGTTTTTAGCCTTTTCAAACATAGCCTTTTGTATCTCTTCTAATAGCACTGGAATTCTCACTTCTAAATCATCCATAGAAACTATTTCTTTTTCTCTTGTATCTCTTCTTACAAGTACTACTTGATTATTTTCTATATCCTTTGGTCCTACCTCTAAACGAAGTGGAACACCCTTCATTTCATATTCACTAAATTTCCAACCTGGCATTTTATCACTGCTATCAACCTTAACCCTAGCAACCTTAGCAATTCTAGCTCTTAACTCCTCGGCCTTTTCTAAAACGCCTTCCTTGTGTTGGGCTATTGGTACTATAATTGTTTGAATTGGAGCAATTCTTGGTGGTAATGCTAATCCCTCGTCATCTCCATGGACCATTATAATGGCACCTATTAATCTAGTAGTAACACCCCATGATGTTTCATATACATACTGTTGCTTTTGATTTTTATCAGAATATTGTATTCCAAAAGCCTTTGCAAAGTTATCTCCAAGGTTGTGTGATGTACCATTTTGAAGAGCTTTACCATCATGCATTAAACTTTCAATTGTATAAGTTTTAACTCCACCAGCAAATTTTTCTTTATCAGTTTTTCTCCCTTTAATAACTGGCATAGCTAAAATTTCTTCACAAAAATCAGAATAGGTATTTAACATTTTCACTGTTTCTGCTTCTGCCTCTTCAGGTGTCGCATGTATGGTATGACCTTCCTGCCATAAAAACTCTGTTGTTCTTAAAAATGGTCTTGTTGTCTTTTCCCATCTTACAACAGAACACCACTGATTATATAGCTTTGGTAGATCCTTATAAGATTGAACTATTCTAGCATAGTGCTCACAGAATAATGTTTCAGATGTAGGTCTAATACATAGTCTCTCTGTTAATTCTTCATCTCCACCATGAGTTACCCAAGCAACTTCTGGTGCAAATCCTTCTACGTGATTTTTTTCTTTTTCAAGTAAACTTTCTGGAATAAACATTGGCATGTATACATTTTCATGCCCTGTTTCTTTAAATTTATCATCTAAATACCTTTGGATATTTTCCCAGATTGCATATCCATAAGGACGAATAATCATACACCCCTTAACAGTTGCATAGTCAATTAACTCAGCTTTCTTAACTATATCTGTATACCATTTTGCAAAATCCACATCCATAGATGTAATATCTTTAACCATTTTTTGATTTTTAGCCATTTAAAAATTCCTCCTTTTTTTATCTTAATTTTAATTTTTAAATTGTTCATTGTTCATTGTTCATTGTTCATTGTTCATTGTTCATTGTTCATTGTTCATTGTTCATTGTTCATTGAAATTATATATTAATATTATCTACTTTAATAGACAAAAATATATAATCAAAACACTTCTTTAATAGGTGAGCATATAGTTAAAAAAGCTTTTTCACAAAACAAAAGACCTCAATCCACAAAAGGGACCGAGGTCTCGGCGGTGCCACCCTAATTAGTATAAATCTTAATTAAGTTTCAAAATTAAGATTCACTTATTCATACTCACTCAAAATAATTAACGGTAATAACCGCTGTAGCCTACTGTTACTTCGGTACAGGACTCTAAGGCTGGTTCAAAGAATACATTTTAAAAATCTTACAGCAACTGATTTTCTCTCTGGGAAAATGTTTGTATACCTATGTCAATATATTTTCTAGGTATATTCATGTTATAAATTTGCATTTACAACCACTTCTTTTACTATCCCTTTTCTTAGTCTTTAAGATATTTAATTTTATAAATCTGGGCGTAAAACCACTATCCTTTTAAGGTAGCGGATGTAAGCCCTAACCTTGGTTTTGTATATAC
>JAVXGR010000031.1:0-19077 GCA_036657335.1 Clostridium sp.
TGTGTTGGATTTAGTCAGATGGATATTTCTCGTGTAGTATCGGAAATGTTTCTAAGGAAACAATTGAAAAGTATATATAAAACCAAGGTTAGGGCTTACATCCGCTACCTTAAAAGGATAGTGGTTTTATGCCCAGATTTATAAAGAAAGTAAGCAATTATAATTTGCTTACTTTCTTTATTTTAATTTAAGGAGGATTATTATGCATCAGACCTTATTTAATAAAGAAAATCAGGAAGAGATGAGAAATTTCTTTATTACCGTTCTTTCTCCTCTAGGGTATGAAAAGAAATTGCAGAAAAATTCTGAAATAAATCTTCCATCAAAATCCTCAATTTGTATAGTTACTAATGGAAGAATAAAAGTATCTTTATATAGTTCTAAAGGCTATAACAAATTAATGTTTTTTTTAATACCCGGAGAAATATTTGGTGAGCTTTACCACTTTGAACAAGAAGATTTAAATTTAATAATACATACTAAAGAAGATAGTACTATATCTGTAGTAGATGGTGCTATAGTGGATGAATTTCTTAATTTAAACCCTCAATATTACAAGTACTTTATGCATAGCATTTCCAGAAAATACATTATTTCACTTTGTCAAATGTCCGATACACTTTTTCATTCTTCATCATCTAGAATTGCTAGTACATTACATAGATTATCCTTGTTAAACTCTCATAAAGTAAATGATGATCATGTCATCAGCTTTACCTTAACTCATCAAGAAATAGCTGATTTAGTTGGTTGTTCTAGGATAACCGTAACAAAAACCTTAAATAAGTTTAAATCCCAAAATATTTTAACCATGAAAAATAAAACTATAACTATTTACAATTTAACTGCCTTAGAAACAATAGCCTTCACTGAATAAATAAAATCTTAAAAAGAACAATAACCTATAAAAGTCATTGTTCTTTTATGTTTAAGAAAAAAGTCTAAGTCTCTTTATATTTTAAAATTTAAAATATACTCATTCTCTATTTATAATCTATTTATATTATTCTCTTAATACTCCATGTACTTCATGTTGCCATCCTTAAAATAAACTGGTTTAAGTTCACAATAATTTGCTATATCAAATGCTACTTTCATATTAGTTCCTATTGCATCTACCTTATGTGAATCTGATCCAATTGTCACATATTTTCCTCCACAAGATTTAAAGCCCTTATAAATACTAGTTAAATTATTTATAGCTCTTTTATCATATAACCTTCTAGTATTAATCTCAATAGCCTTATCTTTCTTGCTAAGTATGCTAAGCACTTCATTTATATCATCTTTAAATTCATCATAATATATCTCTTTATCATCATAGGTAGCATATCTGCTAATATAATCAATATGTCCTAAACTATGGAAGAATCCACCTTTATCTACACATTTAATCATAGACTTTAAGTATTCAGTATAAGCTTCTTTTTTACTTTTACCTTCATAGAAGCTCTCCCCCCCAAGATCAACCCCATTTACAAAATGAACCGATCCTAATACATAATCAAAATTATATTCTTTTGTCATTTTATCACTTTCTTCAATAGCATCTTCTCTTAAACCTAATTCAATTCCTAAAAGTAATTTTTTCCCTCGTAACTCTCCATATTTCTTAAAAAAGCTATTAACATCAAAAACAAATTTACCTTCTATTGGAAAATTAATATCCATATGTTCAGTTATTATTAATCCTAAATCTAAATCCTCTGCTCTTTTCATAGCATCCTCTATTTTCATAGTAGAATCCGATGAAATATCGGTGTGTATATGTGAATCAAAAATCATATTTCCTCCTAATTATACCAAGTGTTAATATATCTATTTTAACACTTTAAAATAAAATATGAAACCATAAAATAAAAGCTGCAAATGTAGTATTATCTGTTACATTTGCAACCTCTTGATTTATATTAAAATATTTATTCTATAAAGTAGATAAAATCAATATATAATTACTTATCTATATATACCTTTTCTACATACTCTGAAGTCATACTTTGCAACAATGCACCATAATCCATTAAAAATTCTACTTTATCACCTAGCTTATATCTATTTTCTGCCTTAGTAATATCTAAAATCAAGTGATCACTACTAGCTCCTAATATTCTTATTTTTTTATCCTTTGTATGTATTCCTTCTAACTTTATATCCTGTCTACCTAAGTTTATTATAGCTCTTTTAATTAGTCCTTCATCAACAAATGATGGTTTATTTCCAAATGCATCCATGCCGATTCTTCCCTTTGGCAATGATGGTTTTTCTTTTAATTCTATTATTTCTCCACATAATAAAAACACATCATTAAAGCAATTTTCTATATTATTACCAAAGGCTGTTTCTTTACCTAATAATAATGATTCTCCTAATCTTAAATTATTTATTCCTTTAATCATAGTATTATTTATTACCTTGTATAAAGAACTTGAGTTTCCACCAGAAACTATATCTATTACAATTGAAAATTTATCTTCCAAATGTTTTTTAATTTCAACTAAGGCCCCTAAATTATCATCATCTGGAATCACTCCACCATAGCATGTTAAGTTTGTCCCAATTCCTTTTAACTGTATATTCTCTAATTTAATAACCTCACTAACTATATCCTCTATATTTTCTGGTAAAATTCCCTCACGTAAATCTCCTAAATCTAACATTAAAATTATTTTATGTTTTACATGAAGTTTATTAGCTTCTTTATTTAAGGATTTAATTGTATCTAATTCTGAATTTAAACTCATATTACAATATTTAACTACGTAACCACTCTCGCTTATTGAAGGTATCCTAAGTAATACTTTTTCACAATTTAAGTTTTTCATATTCTCTATGTTTTTCATTCTTGAATCAGCCAAAGTATTAATTCCAGCCTCTAATATGGCTCTACATATTTCTTCTCTAGCACAAAACACCTTTGTAACACCATATACTTCTATATGATTATTATTGCAACAGTTTAAAATATATCTAACATTATGTTTTAATTTTCTTAGATTAATATTAATGCATGGATACCCCATTAAATATTCCCCCCCTTGTTACTTGTTAAATCCCTTCTATTTTATACTATATTCCAACAACCTGAGGGCATACTCTTTATTTTCCTTAGATAAAACCCCAGCACATGCCATTATGTACTTAGTGTCTAAGAGAATATTACTTTCACTCCTTGGCATCATTGTAAGTTCTCGTCCTTCATATCTAAGATTTTTTAAAGTCTCTCTTCCCTTTGGCAATCTAGTTAATGCTCCACCAGTTCCGACTATATATCTTACCTTTGATAAATCTTTTCCATATGCTACATAATTATTTTCTCCGACAAAAATTCTTTTTATATATCCACAATGCCTTGCTAAAGCAACCTCGCAAGCCTTCTTACAGAGAATACTACTACATTCTTTTTCAATATCATTTTCTGGTATAGCTTTAATGTTAGATTTAATAGTCTCTAAATCAAGTTTTTGTAAATCCTTAATATTTAGAAGTTCAATAATACTATTACTATTAATATAAACCCCAAGATCTCCTTCTACAGTTCTCTTAGCCTTTGGCTCAGGATTAACTAAAATATTCATTATTTCACAGCTTCCCTCTGTTACTGAATGAATATCAGTAGTAGCCCCACCAACATCCACCACTACCACATCTCCTATTAGTTCATAAAGCATCTCAGTGCTCTCCATTACCGCACCAGGTGTAGGCATAATACTTCCATCTACCATATTTCTGATTTTATCCATACCCTCTGCTTTTACGATGTTTTTTTCAAAAGCCTCTTGTATTATTTTTCTTGCTGGCTCTACATTGAGCTCATCTATTCTAGGATATACATTAGGAACTATGTATATTTCTTGTCCTTCAAATATTTCAATTATTTCTGGTACATTAGCCTTATTTCCACAATATATAAGTGGAATATTTAAATTTTCTTTTGCTATTAATTGTGCATTATATAGAGCTGTATCCCTTTCTCCATAATCAGTACCACCTGCTATCATAATTAAATTGGGATTAATTCTTTTTATCTCTTTAATATCACTAGCCCTCATTTTACCTGATGTAACCATCTTTATTATGGCACCAGCCCCCAATGCAGCTTCTTTGCTAGCCTTAACAGTCATGTCATGAACTAATCCATGTACTGTCATTCTCAACCCTCCTGCTGCACTGCTAGTTGCTAGCATTTTACCCCATGTTAAAGATTCTCCTATTTGTTCTTCAATATCAATTATTGCATTTTTCAATCCCACAGTAACATCACCTTCTATTACCGTGGTGTAACTTTTTCCCTGAGCTAATATTTTAGGTTCTACTTGAGAAAAATCAAAAGCCGTACATAGTGTAGTTGTACTACCTATCTCAGCTATAATATAATCAACCCTCATTTTATACCCCCATATAATAAATAAGTTTCCATTTTAAAATTCCTAAAATCCTATTATATAGATAAAAACCATGCAGATACCCATATATTGAGCTATGTTATGCATGGTTTCATCTATATAAATTTACGGATATTTATCAAAATCTATTTTTCAACAACTTCTTCTTGTAATTCTATTTTTTCTGTGTTAATTATTTTTTCTATAATAAATGAAGCTACATTGTTTCCATGTGATCCCCTACCAAAACCTGCATCCATGCCATTAGTTTTAGCAATCTCATTTGTTACTTGAGTACCTCCACATATTAAAATAATTTTATCTCTTATTCCCTTTTCTATGCAAAGATCATTTAATTTTCTCATATTCTTCGTATGAATATCATTGTGAGTTATAATAGTACTAGCTAAAATGGCATCTGCCTTACTTTCTATAGCTGCATCTACTAATTTTTCTATAGGACAAGAAGTTCCTAAATATACATATTTTATTCCATATCTTTCAATGCCACCATGCTTAATATCTATTACTTCTCTTAATCCAACTGAGTGCTCATCTTCTCCAACTGTTGCACAAACAATATTTACAGGTCTCTTTTGTACAAATTCCTTCATAAATAAATCATCTAATAACTTCTGTTTTTTCGGAATTTTCAGTTTATTTTTATCTATACTAAAACTTACCTTACCCTTTATTTCCACTAAGGTTCCCTCTGCTGCTTGAAGTACTTGTTTATGAATAACTTCCACATCAGTAAGGTTCATTTTCTTACCTATCTCTAAGGCAGCAGCTTCACTTACACTCTCTTCTTCAGGAATCATTAATGTTACTGTAACATACCCGTCATTTTTCCATTGAACCTCTGGTATTATAGTATCTTTCTCCTTAACTACTTCCATTCTTTTGAAAACATTATCCTCTTCATCTAATTCATCTATGAACTTAATTTTTGAGTGATTGCATAATGTACATTGATTAATAGGGTCACAGGGCTTTTTATACTTTTCAGGTATATTATTATATCCAAAATGTGAACATACCGGTGCAAAATAATCACTGTCTCTCTTTACAACGGTTCCCGCTGCTACTCCCGCATCACTTTCTCTAACTATACCATCAGAGTTTCTTGCTGGATATTCCCCTGAATCAACAAAGAATCCTTGTTCAACTGCTTTAAAATAACCGCCCACCTCTATAATTTCTTCTAAAAATAAAATTGCTTTTTCTTTTATTTCTCTAGCCTTATCTCTTAAATATCCACTATCTTTTAACTCCACCATTTCCATAAGTCCATCCATACCTATAAGTGACTGTTTAGCCGTATTAATGGCATGGATATTATTATAATGCCAAGGTACATTTCTACCTTCATCTGGAGTTATAGTACTTTGAATATCCGCTGATGTGAACTTAGATATCAACAAATTCAAAACATGATTCACCGTAGCCTCTCTTGTGCAAGATGTCATATATTTTGTATTCATTTGAGCTCTCATCTTATAATCTCTAAATACTTCTCTTAGTGCTACAGCATATGGTAAATCCAATTTCATGCAGGGTGCTGGTGTAGCAGAAGGTGGAACAGTACTTAAGGCTATATTTTCTTTTTTCATGCCTACTAGTTCTGAGTATTTACAGTTCATTGCATGTTGTACCATTAATTCTGGCATTACAGCATAGCCCTTCATAGATGTTGCATTTGCATTGTGAGCTCCATCTATTTGAAGTATATCTGCATCAGCCATTATTTTTTTTGCTACAGCTGCATCAACAAAACTTCTCACCATATTTATGTTCCTATATAACACATTATATTGTGGATCTTGATGAGCACCATTGATTCCCTCTTCGGCAAACATTACTGCAACATCAGGTCCTGCAATTCCTGATACATATGAATGAAAATTAATAGGTCTCCCTACTTCTTCTTCAATTAAATCTAAGGCCTTTCTTGTTGCTCTTATTTGCTTTCTTGTTATAGGAACTCCTCCAACACCTTCAGGTGAACCCTCTATTAATCCATCAAAATGACTTTGGCCTGCAGTTCTAATAACCATTATATGATCCGCACCATGCCAAGCTGCCATCCTCATTCTTCTTATATCATCTTCAAATCTACCTGAAGCAATCTCCGATGTGATTACAGCAATTGGTTGAGGATCTATATTCCCAAAACTTGATGCTGCTGGTAATGGCTCGCTCTGTTTAAGTGGCTCTGAAACCTCTGAAAAGTTGAATTCGCCAACTTTTTTATCCTTGTAAAGGTCTCTAAAATGCCATCCTCTTCTTTTGGGCTCATAGGAATCTAAATTTTTAAGTATTTCTTCTATATCTATTTTCTTGTTTTTTTCTAGCATGTCAAGGCCCCCTTAAATTTCTCGCTAATTTCAGGCCAACCTATACCTATTGCAAGTTCTCTTCCCGCTTCTAAATAATCCATAGATTTCATTTCTGAGTATGTTAAAACTACATTTCCTAGGCCCTTACCTAAAAGATTCCAAGCCTCTCCCTCTTTAGTTATCTTACCAGCCTCTATACTTGAAAATCCCATCCTTAATAGTACTGATCTTTCAATAGATGCCGATGTATTTTCATAAGCTAGATCTACTAAAGGAGTAACAATCTCTTCTGTAAGTTTCCAAAACATTTCATAAATTTCTTCATCTGACAGATTTTTAATATGTTCTCTTCTATTTGTAAAGTCGTCTTCCCTCTTCATAATACTACCCCCTTTTTACTGGATAACCCTATAGCTTTAGCTCATCTAAAGTCTTTTTAAATTTTTCTCTACTATATCTCGTTTCTTTACATAAAAAATCTATATCAATTTCAGTTAACTCTTTATCTCCTAATTTTTTCAATGAATTTTTTATCAAGGATTTTCTATACTTATCTAAGTTCATTTCATTATATTTTAAAGCCCATGGTCCACTTGGCAAAATAATATTTTTACCTGGAACTCCATCTAAAACATTATCCCCTATTAAAATTTCTACACCATTATCTTTTGCAAAACTCAGTTGAGGCATAATATGTTTTCCTGCACCTGTATATTCAGTTTCTTGAACCACTATTATATCATCATCTTCCATTTCTTGTGCTAATATAAATGCTGTTGCCAAGGATGTATTACCTGCTGGACCTCTCTCTAATCCTTCTATTTGAGCTAGTAATTCTGTCATGTAAAAAACTTCTCCTTGAGTAACAGTCAAATACCTATCTAAATATCTAAGTGGTCTCGCCGCACTTCTAGGTACATCAGATCTATCAGGATTAGTCATAAATGGAATACCGAAACCAGTATGACCCGTTGTAAAAGATTTCCTATTAAAATCTTTATCAGATGCCATATGAAGTCCTGTTAAATCTACAGAAGCACCTATTATTTTAGTGTCAATTGCTCCAGCCTTTATAAGTCCTCTCGCAGTTCCTGTTACATTTCCTCCACCAGCATGAGTTGCTACTACTACTTCTGGATATTTACCAAACTTATCTTTACACTGCTTGGCAACTTCATATCCAAGAGTCTCAGTACCTGCAATTCCTAATGGAGAATATAAAGATGCATTAAAGTAACCTGTTTCTTTTAATATCTTTAAAAAAGCATAAAATAACTCTGGTCCTACAGTTAGTTGTATTACCTCTGCACCAAAACACTCGCATTTTCTAGCTTTTTCAACTATCTCTGGCTGACCAATTTTTTTTGAATCATAACATTCCTGAACAATTATACATTTAAGCCCCCTCATAGCCGCTTGAGAAGCTACAGCTGCACCATAATTACCAGATGTTGCTGAAACAACTCCTTTATATCCTTTTCTCTTTGCATCATATACTGATATTGCAGCTCTCCTATCCTTAAAACTTCCTGATGGATTACATTGCTCATCCTTTATCACAATCCTAGCTGCTTTTCCAGAAGGAGATACTTTTCTTGCTAATTTTGTAAGATTATTAAGTTCTAATAATGGAGTATCTCCTACACCTGTTGATTTTTGAATATCTATGATTTGATCTAATGAATATCCAATATCACTCATCATAGTTTCATAATCAAAGGCAATATTATCCTTTTCATATTTACTATAATCAATACCCACAGAGCTTATCATTAAGTCATTTTTTTCTGCCATTAACTCTTCATATTTATTCAATTACTTCACCCATCCTTTTAAATATTAAGACTTTTCTTCTAAACAACACCTAGCTTGTTTTCCTATATAGGCAATTTCCTTAATATAGTTCCCGAAACCATGATTAAAATTAGGTTCTACTTTTACAAGTATCCCTTCCTCTTTTCTTCCTATTATAGTTTCTATCTGTACATACTCCCCTATATTGCATTCCCTTAATGTAAATCCCTTTATCCACATTTTTAAAGGTGTCTCTTTAGTATCTTCTGGTATAGATATAGATCTTTCCTCTGGATTTAATACGACTCTTTCAACCTCAACCCAAGTTCCTACTTTAATCATTAAATTCACCCCTTATCTATTTTTGATTAAATCTCTTACATCCCCTAAAATAGCAACTGGAATAGGTAAATCTAACATAGTTTTTAATCCTGGTGTACTGTTTATTACATGAGGTATCATATTAACACAAATTGCATAAGTTCCTATTCCTCCAGCTATTTCTGGTGTATTCTTTAAATTAATATTAGGTTTTCCTTCTATGTTTATATAATCCCCAGTACCTAAATTCTCTAATTCAGGTTTTATTTGTTGTGGATGCTCCATTTCTATAAATACCTTATCACCAATATATCCATATCCCATTTGTTTACATCCAGCTACATTTCCTGCTTTAACTGAAACTAACTCTGTAGCTCTATCAACATTTGTAATTATAGGTTCCTTTGTTTGTTCTACCTTGTCTAGCTTTATATTTAAAGCTTCTTCGAACATTCCAAATGATTGCATAAAACCTACATGTCCTGCTATCCTATCTTCATTAACCCCAGTTATAAATTCATCCTTTGTTAGTCCAATACCTTGTTCTTCCATAACTGCCATACCAAAACAAGATAAATCATTTACTCTTGCTACCTTTATTTTAGTAACGTCCTCACATACTCCAGTAAGTGCTAATACTAAATAATCCATTATAAATCCTGGATTTATACCTGTACCTAAAATTGATACACCGTTTTCCTTAGCTAATTTATCCATGTCTTCACTTAATTCCGGATCATTTATTTTGGGATATGACATTTCCTCTGCTGTTGTTATTACATTAATCTTATTTTCTATAGAAAACTTAATCTGTGCATATACTGATTTTGTAAAAGATGAGGTAGCTATCATAACAATATCCGCTAAACCTTTTTTTATAACCTCATCTGGCTTATTTACTATTGTTATATCGTTAATACAACTTTTTTCAACACCAATTACATCATATAATTTTCTTCCTACTTTCTTATCATCTAAATCAATGGCTCCTACAATTTGAAAGCCTTTTTTATTAGATAACATCCTAGCCATACCTTGTCCCATAATTCCAAGTCCCCATAAAACAACTCTTACTTCCTTAGCCATATCGTGAACCCTCCTAAATTTTATATATATTTATAATTTTATAACACCTTTACCTAATAAGCTCGTATTACTTAACATTAACCTTATAAAATGTAACATCTTAAACTCATTATCCTCTACTTTAATAACCATATTGGGTATAAATTCATTTGAGCTACTCATATAACTTTTTTCATATATTTCTTCACAGCCCAAACTGTATTCATAATATTCTGTATATTTAAAAATGTATTTATCACATTTTCTTAATAGCAACTCATATACTATTCCTGCACATTTTCCCTGATCTATTACCATTGAACTACTATCTCTAATGGTATTTGATATTATTGGGTATACACATTCCTCTATCTGCATATCAATATTTTTTTCTTTTACACCCCTATAAACCTGTTCTATTTTATCCTTTACAATCCACTTATCTATTAAAAATATGTCTATATTATTACTGTAAAATTCTGCTTCTGTCATATTTAGAGCAAAAAAGTTCCATAGTGCCTTATTTGTATGCTCTAGATTAGCTATAAATTTCAAGTTATAAAACATTTCTTTTTCTATAGCATATTTTATAATATTATCTATGTTTATAAGAGGTGGATTTTTATGTATCGACGCACAAAGAATGAATCGATTGTTTTCCATACTATCTATGTTAAATTTACAAAATAAATTTTCGTACACTTCAATAATGTACTCATGATCTGTACTTATTAAAACTATATCCTTTTTACTATGATTTATTAACTTCTCATAGATATACTCACCATAAATATCTATATCTATAATAACCATATCTATATTATCTAGATTATCTATCTCATCAATTCTTTTATATACTGTAACATATTGCAAATTTAAATTTTTCAATGTTTTTATAGACTTGTTAATATTATAATCAACGGCTGAAACTATACTAATATATTTATTAGCATATTCCATTATACTTTCTATTAAAACTATAGATGCCTGACCTAACCCTACTATTAAAATATTATTTTTTTCTTTATACATATAAACTCCCTCTAGATATTTATTTTATATATCATATTAAATAAAATTATATTTTATGATAAAAAAACAGAGTAACTTTATATTACCTATAAAATATTTATTGAGCTTTCATGTTATATTGACCGACTATTATATGTAGAAATATATAATAACCAATTACTATGTATAAAAATGTATATCAAAGTACAACCTTCAATTATAAAATTTGGGGTTGCTTATGTTCTTAATATATCTATAAATATAAGTATCTTAAAAGAATTGATTCCAGTAAATAATAAAATTTTATTTTAAAAAAGACCGTCGACAATGTCAACGGCCTATATTCTAAAGTTCGTAACTCTTATTGCTCATCTATTTAAATAGTGATTATAATTTTACAACTTTAGCTGCTTGAGGTCCTCTTTCTCCAGTAACAACCTCAAATTCAACTCTTTGGCCTTCTTCTAAAGTTTTGAATCCTTCTGTAATTATAGCTGAAAAATGTACGAATACATCATCTTCGCCTTCTACTGATACAAATCCAAAGCCTTTTTCAGCGTTAAACCATTTTACAATTCCTGTTTTCATATGAAAATCCTCCAAAATAAAAATTAAATAATTATACAGAACTTTACTCATTTAATATACTATAATATATGTAAAAGCACTTAAGTTTTCATGTCCATAATAACACTAAAACAATTGATGCTCTACATGTAAAATCATAATTAAATACAAACTTCCTGTTCTTTAAATACTAACATAGTAATGTCTAAAATGCAATAAATTTAAAAATTAAAGACTGAATTATTACTATACCTTAAATGTATTCCCAAAACTAATAATGTTTATACATGAGCAAATATTCTTCATTATTAATATTATTATATTCTTTCTATAGATATGTTGTTACAGTAAATATTTTATATATCTACTTATGTTTTTACTATGCACCTGTATTATTTTTACATTTTACTTTTCCAATATTAATGTTATAATTTCCTTTTAACGAAGGAGGGAAATATATGAAATTTATACACACTATAATTGGTTCTATTCTAATGCTTTTTAGTATCTTATTTCTAGCTATTACTTTTAATTTACTATGGTTAGCTCTTTTAGCTCTTGTATTAGTTCCAATATTTATCTATTCAATAGCTAAAAGTAATAATTTCAAAGCTAAAACTCTTTATAAATTCTTAATATCACTATTGATTATTTCTATTGTACTAAGTGTATCAACCTCAGAAACTTCATTTTCCACAATTAAAACTGAAGGAAATAAGTCTACTGTATCAGATGCAAATACTGATACTTTAAAGGAATCACAAATTCGAAAAGAAGATGAGATTTCAAAAGAGGCAGAAGTTTTAAAAGAAGATTCTCCTGCTGATGAAAATCATAGCTCTTCAAATTCTGCTTCAGAAGAAGCTACAATCCACTTTATAGATACCGGAAATTCTGATTCTATCTTGATTATTCAAGGAGATAACTCTATTCTTATAGATGGCGCGGACAATGATGACGGTAATAACATAGTTAACTACCTGAAAAAATATAATGTTAACTCTATTACCTATATGATAGCTACTCATCCCCACGCTGACCACATAGGTGGACTTGATACTATTATAAATAATGTAAAGGTTGAAAATCTTCTTGTAGCTAATGGTTCTTCTGATACTAAAACATACAAAGATTTTATAACAGCTGCTTCTAACAAAGGTCTTTCGCCTAGTGTGCCCTTAGAAAATGCTGAATTTAAATTAAGTGATTCTTCTTATATAAAAATACTTAATTCAAATGGTGGAAGTGATGCTAACGAGCAATCTCTTGTGACACTTTTTGTAAATGGTGATGATAAATCTTTATTTACAGGTGATATTGAAGCTGAAACTGAAGGTGAAATTTTAGATAGATTACCTAAGATTAATTTACTAAAGGTTGCCCATCATGGCTCTAAAAGTAGTACAACCTCTGCATTTTTGAATAAAGTAAATCCTGAATATGCTGTTCTCACTGTAGGCAAGGATAATAAATATAATCATCCCCACTCAGAAACAATGAATAAACTAAAAACCGCTAATATAGAAGTACATAGAACTGATGAGTGTAGTAATGTTATTTTTAAATCCAGTGGTTCAGGAATAACTACCACCTGTCCTATAGGAAGTTATTCCTATAGGGATAATAATTCATCTACTACTAAGGACAGCTCTTCCAATAATTCAGAGTTTAACAACTCAACTTCTACAAATACAGATAATAAACCTATTGATTCTGGTACAGGTAATAGTAGTAATGATTCTTCAACGACTAAGAAATTTTACTGGACTCCTAAGGGTAAAAGCTATCATAGTAGCAAAACTTGTCCTTCCTTATCTAGGAGTAAAACTATAAATGAAGGAACACTTGAAGAAAGTAATAAATCCGACCCCTGTGATCGTTGTAATTAAAACTTTCATAATGCTTAAGAAAGCTTAATGCTTTCTATGAATTTAAAATAAACCACCAATAGTTTTTTATAATTATTGATGGTTTTTTAAAATTTCAAATTAATGTTCTACATAAATTCTTTATTACTGTGAACTATCTAATGTATCTCCATAAGTCCTTTTTCAATATATATCCTTTATCCCTTAGTAAATAAATCTAATATTTCTTCGCTTGATAATTTATTAATAACATTGCTATTATGTAATTCTCCCGTAATAATATTGTCAATTAATCTTCTCTTATCCTCTTGCATTGCTACAATTTTTTCTTCAATTGTTCCCTTGGCAACTAATTTGATTACTTCTACTATGTTTTTTTGTCCTATTCTATGCGCCCTATCCGTTGCTTGATCCTCTGCTGCTGGATTCCACCAAGGATCAAAGTGTATAACTACACTGGCCGATGTTAAATTTAATCCTGTTCCACCTGCTTTTAATGAAATTAAAAATATCTTTACATCATTATTGTTAAACTGATTTACCATTTTAAGTCTTTGCTTAGGATTTGTTGAACCATCAAGATGAAAAAACTCAATTTTATCCTCTCTTAATATCCTTGAAAACTTATCCAAAACAGAGGTGAACTGAGAAAATAATATTATCTTCCTGTTATTTTCTATGTAATTTTTAATTAATTCTAATGTAAAGTCAATCTTACAACTTCCCCCTGTATAATCTTTAATTATTAAAGAAGGATCTAAACATATCTGTCTTAATTTCGTCAAATAAGAAAATATCTCAACTTTCCCATGACCCTTACTAATTATACTTTTAATTTCTTTAAGATAGCCATTGTATAATGCCCTTTGATGGGGAGTCATATCCACAATATACTTTTGCTCTATCTTACTTGGCAATTCCTTTGCAACCTCTTCCTTTGTTCTTCTTAAAATAAATGGTTTTATTAAATTCTTTAGCTTACTAATCTCTTTTTCCTTAGAATCTACAAATCTTTCTTCAAATATTTTCTGAGAAAATAAATATTCTGGAATTATAAAATCAAATATAGACCATAGTTCACTTAAATTATTCTCAATAGGCGTTCCTGTTAATGCAAATCTCACCCTTGCATTAATTTTTTTTACAGTTTCTGTTATCTTAGCCCTTGGATTTTTAATATTTTGAGCCTCATCAATTATGTAATACTCAAAAAATAATTCCTTATAATACTCTAAATCCAATCTTAAAGTTCCATAGGTAGTTATAAGTACATTGTAGTCACTAGTGTTACTTAGAACTTTCAATCTATCATGCTTTTTACCATGAATAATTCCAATTTTTAAGCTTGGTGCAAACTTTCCAATTTCCTCCTTCCAATTATATATAAGTGAGGTTGGTGCAACTATCAAAGTTCGCTTCCCCTTATTATGTAAAAGAAAACTTATTGCTTGAATAGTCTTTCCTAGGCCCATTTCATCTGCAAGAATTCCACCTAATTCAAGGTAACTTATACTATTCATCCATTTCAAACCATTTAATTGATATGACCTAAGGGTTCCCTTTAATTCTTTAGGTTGCTTAATATCCATTGTTTTTAATGCACTAAATCCTGCATTAATATTTTCTAGTATATCAATACCTTTTATGTATTTTATTCCACTATTACTGATTATATCATTTAAGTATAAAGCCTTATTTTTTTCTATTACAGCTTCTTTTTCTTCTATATCTATATTTAAAATATCTATTAAGTTGAAGAAGCTTTTAATTTCCATATCATTAAAATTAATAAATCCTCCTGACTTACTTCTATAAAAAGAGTCCTTTGATTTGTATCTTTGAAATGCCATGTTAAATTCACTTTGATCAAAGTCTTTTATACCATATGAAAGCTTAATATATTCATCATGCTCATATAAGCTCACATCTAAATCTGATACATTATAGGTTTTCAATTTATCAAAACCATTTTCAAAACATATTTCTCCAAGGGCATAGATACTTTCTTCACTTTTTTCTAGTAGTTTAAATAACTCCTCATCTCCACCAATAAACTTAAATTTACCTCCAGCTTTAATGAATTTATACCTTTCAATCTCCATAATAATCATACTTTCTTTGTTATAGTCTCTTAAAGTTGATTTTTCACCTTTAACATCCTTTAATATATCATAGCTCTTTGAACCGTACTGTAATTTTGCACTACAATATATTTCATCCTCTTCTCTATATAAGTGTATTTTAGGTTTCATATACCTTGCCATTGAATCTCTTAGTTCTTCTCTAATATTTATTTCCTTTGAAATTACATTTAAAATCTCTAGAAGTTTATTATAATTATCAATTGTTTTTTTGTATATTATTTCACCTGAACTCCTTAACTTATTATAGAACTTCATATATATATTTATTTGTTTACTTGATGGCAAATATAGTTCGTTGTTAAAAAAATACACATCCTTATTTTTATTAAGTTCTATAGGAAACTTCTTATGAGTAGTTAGTATAATATATCCCTCTCTAGATTTAAGTGTAAAACTTAGTGGTAAATCCTTTTCTATTATTGGGGCTACAATTTCTAAAGAATCATATGTAAACTTTATCTTCTTAATACTTATACTCTTTAAATAATCCCTTAATTTATTTTCTTCTATTTTAAAAGGTACTACCCCAACAGCATAGCCAACTTCATAATAAACTTCATCTCTACTAATTTTTCTACGTAACTTTGTAATTCTATTGGAAAGTTTCCCTCTAATAAGACTTTCGTAATTATTCTCCGAGGTATTATTATCAGTTTCCTTGGATGCTAAAGAGAAAAATTTATATGCAGTTCCAATTAAATGATTACACATAAATTCGCTTCCTTGAATATATAATTCTTTGAAATTATCACAGCTACACTTTATTCCCTCTAATCTTTTATTTTTCAAATCGACCCTTATATGGGTATTGTAACTTTTTATTTGATTCTCTTCGTTTACTATGGCGTATATATGATATATATCATTAATCTTCTTCCCCTTAAGCTTAGTAACCAAGCCTAATTTATAATTTCTTATTCCTTCTTTTCTTGTATTACTTGATGTATTTCTTAGAATTGCAAGCTTTATATCCTCTAACTTCACTATCCTACCTCCTTATATAAATTCAGCCATTATTTATGATATATTTTCTTTCATAATATTAAAGAAAGTTCTTATTCAAGTTGTAGTAAAGATACACCCATCCTATACCTCAGTAAAACACAGGATCTTGAAAAAAGATTTCACTTACTAGTTCAATAGAAACCCTCTATTTCCTATTCTCTACTATTATATATCCTTTATGAATAAAAATAACCCTAACTAAGTTAAGGTTTTTAGCTCTACATATTAAGAAACCACAGATTAGTATATCTATCCCAAGAAATAAAACCCACTGTTCTATTATATTTTACGCATCTCTTTAATAATATAATAGCTTAGATAACCTATTATAACAATATAATCTATGAAAATTTATAAGAAAGTATACCCATAATGAACTCCCCCTATATCTATTATTTACTATCTATTTTTCACCTTTATATCTAATTAAGTCACTATTTTTATTAGAAATAGTGCTTGTCCATGTTCTATTATCTAATATAATTTGTTCGTATTTTCAGTAGCATCAAATTGAAAGACCTTAGATATACTCAAATGTAAAAAATAAAAATATTACTAGAAATTTTAGTTTCCAGTAATATTTAAGTATCTTTTAATTAACTATATCTAATATAGCTTCTTCTATATTATTGTAACCTTCTAAAAAATCTACAAGATAATTTTCCTTAATAATCACTCCATTATTAATAACTATTATCTTATCAGCAATTTGTTGACAAAAATGTATATCATGAGTTGTTATCAGTATAGTTTTACCTTCACTTTTTAAACTTAGTAGGACATTCTTTAGATATTTCACTGATATTATATCTAATCCAATTGTTGGCTCATCTAAAATCAATATTTCAGGAGAATATATTCTTAAAAAACAAATACTTAGCCTTTGTCTCATACCTCTAGAATAATCTTTTACTAATTTGTCCTTATCTTTTAACAAATCAAATTCTAATAAAATGTTTAGTAAATATTCTGAATCTATTTTACTTTCATATATCTCACTCATATATACAAGATTTTCATAACCAGTTAACCATTCTAAGAGTATTGGCTCATCTGGCATATATGCAAATTTTTTCTTCACATCTTTCTTATAAGGAGCCACAATTTCTTCATTATTTAAATAAATCCTTCCCTCATCCTTTTTGAGAAGACCTAGTAATATATTTATAACTGTAGTTTTTCCTGCTCCATTTGGACCTATTAAAAAATTAATCTCTTTCTCAGCTAATCCAAAATGTATATTATTCAAAATCAACTTTTCCTCTATAACTTTTGTAAGCTCTTCAACATATAGTTTATGTTTCATTGATTCCTCCCCGTCTACTCCCTTAATTATCACAGTAGCTATCACAGAAGCAGTACTATCTGAAATACCAAATGCAGCTATTAATTTATTCAATAGCTTTTAATTTTTTTTCATAACACAATAAAATCTCATATTTACGAATAAAGGTATAAATCATTATAAATAACATAATATTTACAGAAGTAATATTGTAAACGTCAAAGAATTTCCGCCTATTAAAGATTAATCTCCTTTGCTAAACTTAAAATATAAATTTAAGTTAGTAAAGGATGTATGCCAATGGGAAAGTTATCTAAATCAGAAGTACTATATTGGAATGATATATTGGAATGATATATTAGCAAAATTTGAAAGCTACAATATTTATACCATCTTATGATATAATCCTTCTATTAAATATAATTAGGGAATTAGAATTATCATGTTTAATTTAAATAGCGTTAATACTGTGTACCTTGCTTGTGGAACCCTAGATTTAAGAAATTATGAGAAGTGTAATATTATGGAAAGTATTATCAATAAATTACATTAAAATACATATTAAATTGAAAGTACTTCACATAATTGCCAATAATAAGATTATCAAATTACGCACTTAGAAAAGCTATGGGACTATCAAGAATATGGAACAATTCATTTTTCAAACAGAAGTGGAAAGAAAAATTTATTCTACTTGTTCAGGGTGGTATATTAGAAATTTCGCAGTAAATTTACGAATGTTTTTTTGTTATCTATATGAAAATAGTTATACTACCATTGATTTAAGACCATTAATTCCTAAATTCAGAATTGTACGTGATGCATTCATTCCATCTTCATGGAAAAAGGATGATATTATTAAACTCCTATAATCAATAGGTCATTAAATAAATATGTTTCTTTTTCTAAAAAATATATGTATTTATATAAAACTGGTGGAACTATACACCCAATCATACTATATGACTATCAAAAGACTAGTTCTAGTTCATGCCCAAGGTAATTCTTAAATGGATTCACTGGATATCTTCAAACCGATGGATACGTTGGTTATAATAGGGTTGAAAATATTAAGAGACTTTATTGCCTAGCCCATATTAGAAGAAAATTCCATAACTCTTTTTATAAACTGAGTTCTTCTACTGTTATTTCCATAGATGCCTCACTCCCTATATAACTGAATCATAAGATTTGCTTATGATTCAGTCTTAAATGCAATGCTTTCTATGTTGAATTTTTCTAATATCTCATATTTTATAATTGGTTTCATTAACAAGAACATGTACAAATTATTTT
>JAVXGR010000032.1:0-18739 GCA_036657335.1 Clostridium sp.
TACTGATTTCAGAATACATCATTCATACTAATTCGTCAAGGAGTTATTATTTTAGGTATCGAACCTAAAATAATAAGGGCTATCCATATCCCACCTATAGAGGATGGGAGAATTCCGCCCTTTCTGTTAAAGATTAAAAATACCTTTAATATTCCTATTATAAATAAACTATATTACTATGAATTTCACTTCCATCGATCTCTATAACACAATAGCTATTTCCCTTCCCCAATGATCTAGATAAACTTCCAGGGTTTATTAATAATACACCTTCTATATCTTCAATTGCTTCTATATGTGTATGTCCAAACAAGGCTATTTTAGCCTCATTCTCTAGTGCCTTATATAAGTAACCCATTATGCTCTTCTTAACCCCAAAACTATGCCCATGACAAATTATAAACCTAATATTTTCTATAACTTCATTTATAACTAAAGGTTCCCTAGCTATATCTTCGCAATTACCTCTCACACTAATTATCTTCCCATTATAGTGTCTCCTTATAAACCTAACGTCATCTACACAATCCCCAAGATGTATAATCATATCAATTCTTCCTATTTTATTAATAAATTCCAATATATTTATTTCTGATCCATGAGTATCACTTACCACTGCAATTTTCAAATAGCTCACCTACTTACACTAAATTATTTTTTAATTCCATTTTCAAAAGCTCCATAGCTCTCCCTCTATGACTTATGCTATTTTTTTGCTCCTGAGTAATCTCTGCATATGTTCCATTAAATTCTTCTACAAAAAATAATGGGTCATATCCAAATCCACCATGCCCTTCATAGTCCTCTGTTATTATCCCCTTGGACTCCCCTTCTACACTTATAACTTTATCACCATCTATTAAGACCATTGAACATACAAATTTAGCGCCCCTTTTTTCTCTTGGAACATCTTTTAATAATTTTAATAGCTTTTGATTATTCTTTTCACTATCACCATGTTCTCCTGCAAATCTAGCTGAGTAAACACCTGGTGCTCCATCTAAGTATTCCACCATTAATCCTGAATCATCTGATAATATCATAGCTTCCTTACTTAACTCTTTAATTGCTGCTGCCTTTATATATGCATTTTCTGAAAATGTTTTTCCTGTTTCCTCTACATCTATATCTATTCCAGCATCTTTCAATGATAAGACCTTTAATTTAAAGCCTTTTAACAATTCTTTTATTTCTATAATCTTATGTTTATTATTACTTGCCACTATTAATGTTCTCATGTATTTCCACCTTCTATATTTTATTTTAGTATATTATTTTTTAGAAATAGTAAATTTTTCTGATTTTAAATCATATAATCATATAGTATTATTTTAGGGTGGTGTTAATTTGAAATATATTGGTCCATTTTTAAGAATCAACTCTTTGAGTAAGGATAATATAAAAAGTCAACTTTTTTTTCTATCAAAAGAATCTTTAAAGCATATAGCTTTAGAGTCTCATTGTGGTGTAGTTTTATCACCTAATGAACTAGTTAAAGCAAATCCTAATATTGATATTAACACAGTTAAAAAGTTTTCTCCACTATTGTGTGTTTACAAAAAATCTAGTGCGAAACTTGTTAAATCTGGTAATAAACTTCAATGGGATAGCTCTCGTTTTAAAAAGGATGTAAATGTTCTATCTAACTCCCTTATGACTTTAAGTTTACTTGAACTTAGCGACTATTATTCAAGCTTTAATGGTAGCCATAGAGATAAATTAGATTTAGGTAATTTATACTCTGTACTTACTAGACATCAATTGGAATTTTATGCTTTACATTTAAGAAATACCGAGGGTGTATTTGTAGATAAAACTGATTGTTCTGACCCTCTATTCAACGACTTAAAGTTTGAAAGTAGATCCAGAAAATTTAAATTCTATGAGCAAGCACTCTTAATGTGTGCTTATTACAGATACTCAACATTATTTAATGATGAGTATTCAGAAAATTTCAGAAACTTCTCCTTAGATATTTTAAATATGTTCCATGATTTTAAAGATGAAGTTTATGAAAGTAACTTTGAAGATAAAGTTAAACTGTGTTTAAGTCTTAACCTTTTTATAACTTACTCGCATAACAAGGATGCTGAATCTATGTTATTAGACTTATCAGATATGATTATATCTGAACAACCCATTATTAGGATTCCTGGTAAAGATGATGATGTCCAATTGGATTCGTTGGCATTCATTAATTACATTCTTCTTTATAAAAATACCGGAATTAATAAATTTAAAGATGTTTCTATTACAATGTATGAAAGCTTAGTAAGTAAATACAATGATACTATGGGTATATTTGTTAAAAACTCAGATGAAAAATCAATAGAGTATTCATCTGATGAAATAATATCTTATTTAGGTGCTTTGATTCTATATTCTGACATAATGAATGATGAGAAAAATGATGCTTTAATTGCTGATTATTTTAAGAAATCCATTATTGACTCCAGCTTAGTTTTAAGTTGGCCTGAGACGCCCGGGCTAAATGACCCTGAGCATTATATCAATTTTTCTCTAAAGGCCGAGGATTTAATTTCTGAGCAAAACTTTAGAATACAAAATACTCCAACTCCATCTTCTAGTGAGTTGGCACCTATTTTTATAAAATATATATCCTTTAATAAAAAAAGAGATAGTTTTAAAAATAGTAAACCTAGCTTTGATAGTAATAAAAATATGTTTATATTCTTTCTTTCAATTTTCCTTAAAAAATACAAATTTTAAAGAATACAAGTTTTTAAAAACAACTTAAAAAACAAGTAATCTCTGTAATTCAAAGGGACAATGCCTATGGCATTGTCCCTTTCATATCCTTATTACTCTTAAACGCTTTGTCTAAGTTCATATTTCCTAATTTAGTTATATATACCCCTTCTACGTATTCTCTTCTACACAGCACATTACTGCTGCTATATATAGGTATCATAGGAGCATCATTCAATAATATTTCCTCTACACTTACTATAAGTTCTTTTCTCTTTAACGGATCAATTTCAGTTCTTAATTCTAATATAGCTGAATCAAACTCTTTATTTACATATCCACACTTATTTACATCTGAATTATTACTAAAGTTAGAAAGGAAATCTACAGCATCATCAAAGCCCGACTGAAAATCTCTTTGTATAATATCATAAATTCCTTCGTCTAATATTTCTTCTAATTCCCCTGCCTTATATTGAACTAACTCAATATTTATATCTAATACTTTTTTCAAATCTTTTTTGCATTCCTCTGCAATACTTCTATTCAAATAACTATCAGTATAATAAAGTTTAAGGTATTTCTCCTTATCATACTTTGCCCTACTAAATAGCTCCTTACTTAGCTCTTCATTCCCTTCAGCTCCTAAGGAATTCTTAACTCCATAATCACTTCCTATGCCATTATTAGTTGCCGGTGGTATATATGACATAGTTTCAATGGCTACATTCTCTGCAAGTTCCTTTATTATGTCTTTTTTGCTAAATGCATAAACTATGGCTTTTCTAAGATTTTCATTTTTAAAAATATTTTTATTCATATTAAACATATAATTAGTGGAGTTTAAGTTATCATAGGTTTCAATCATCTTTAAATCCTTTAACCTTTGGATTTCATTTATTGGAGGTTCTATAAAAAAATCTATTTTCGAATCTCCATTTGTAAAATTTCTTGATGTATCATTAAAATGATTAGATCCATTTATAGGTCTTCCCTTAGTTCCCCAAAGTGCCTCAAACTCAACCAAGGCACTCTCACTATTATCTAGTGTTTTCATAACTATATTATCTGATTTTACATGTTTACTATTGTAATACTTTGTGTTTTTCTCAATTATTATCCCACCCTCAGCTACTGCCTTTAGTTTGAAAGGTCCACTACTTAATACATCATTATAATAATCTTTAAGCTTAGTAGTATCTTCTTCCCTTCTTAAATTATATATAGGATTAGTTAAAATATTTACAAAGTAACTACAAGGTGTATTTAATCTAATAATAAAATTATTATCGTCCTTAACACTAATAGCTACATCTTCAAAGTCCCCATTATTCTCCCTGTATTCTTTAGCCCCATATATAAAGTATAAGTCTTCTGCATATATGTTCTTTGTTTCCTTATTTAAAATCCATTTGAAAAAGTCCTTGAAATCCTGTGCCTTTATTGGTGTTCCATCACTCCAGTAAATATCATTCCTTATATTAAATATATACTCTATGCCATCGCTACTTACACTATAGTCCTCTGCTAAGGATGGAACTACATCACCACTCTCATTTTCCCTGACTAGTCCATCAAATAAGGCTAATAATAAGTCATGACCTCTTACCTCATCATTACTCATCATTGATAAATCCTTGGGGATAACGCCTAAATTATATATAAGATATTTTCTATCTTCCTCTGCACTGCTATTTTTTTTCCCTATACATGCCGAAGCAAAAATAGGTATAAACATAACCATCAAAATTACACTAATAATTCTCTTCATAACAACCCCACCTTTCTTAATCATTAGATATTTTTGACAATTTTCCCGCAAAGTAATCATTTATGTTATTTAATTTATATCCCCTCTACATTACAGTTCATATTATTATATAAATTTGCACAAAAAAAGTAAGCTATATAACTTCTTTTACAGCTCACTTTAAAACTTTTCTATTTTATTATTTGAAGAAATTCATTTTCTGATAATATTTTAATCCCTAGTTCTACAGCTTTATCGTGCTTTGAACCAGCTGCTTCTCCTGCTAGTACATAATCCGTTTTCTTACTTACACTTCCCGAAACTTTAGCACCTAAGCTTTCTAATCTTCCTTTTATATCAGTTCTAGAGAATTCTTTCAAACTCCCTGTTACTACTACGGTTTTTCCCGTAAAAATATTTTCCTTTGATATTTCTATTTCTTCAAAGCTAGGACTAATACCTAAATCTAGTAACTCTTTAATAGTATTTACTATAGTATCATCATGAAAGAAATCAACAATACATTCAGCAACTATATCTCCAATATCTTTTATAGCTACCAAATCTTCAAATTCAGCAGCCTGTATGTCCTGAATTGATTTAAACTTATTTACTATATCCTTAGCAGTTTTCTTTCCAACATTTGGAATGCCTAAGGCATATATAAATGATGCTAATTCACACTTTTTACTTTTCCCAATTTCATTAATTAAGTTGTCTGCCTTCTTATCTCCAAAACGTTCAAGCGAAACTAAATCTTCCTTTTTAATTCTATATAAGTCGGTTATAGACTTCATATTTAATTTTTCAAATAATTGTTCTGCTGTTTTTTCACTAAATCCTGCTATATTCATAGCTTCCCTACTTGCAAAGTGCACTATGGTTTTAACTAGTTGTGGTTTACAAGATAAAGTATTTTCACAATAATAATGAACTCCATCCTGTTTTACCTCGCTACCACAGCTAGGGCAAATTTGTGGCACCCTTATAATTTTAGGATTATCGCCCTCTTCTATAGCCATAATTATTTCTGGTATCACATCATTAGATCGACGTATTAAAACCTGACTACCAATTTTAACACCCTTTCTTTCTATGTCTTCTATATTATTTAGAGTAGCTCTTTTTACAGTAACGCCCCCAATCTCCGTAGGTTCTAGCAATGCTGTAGGTGTAACTCTTCCGCTTCTCCCAACGTTCCACTCTACATCTAGTAGTGTTGTTATAGATTCCTCAGCCTCAAATTTGAAGGCAATAGCCCACTTAGGGAACCTAACTGTGTACCCTAAGACTTCTCTTGTTTTTAAATCATCTATAGCGATAACAACACCATCTATATCGTACTGTAGTGAACTTCTTATTTGTTTTATATATTCCGTCTCTTTTTCTATTTCCTCAATATTAGTACATGTTTTTATATAATCATCCACCGGAAGACCATTTTCTTTTATAAAATTAAGCATATCCACATAGGTTTTAAACTCTCCACCTTCATAGTATGCTATTTCGTAAAAAAAAGCTGAAAGGTTTCTCTTTTGAGTTTCTTGTATATTAAGATTCCTCAATGCTCCCGCTGCACCATTTCTAAGATTTTTAAGTGGAGTTTCAGAGTATTTATTATACCTTTCAAAGGCTCTTTTAGTCATTATAGCCTCACCATGAACCTCAAAGAAAAAATCGCTTTTTATCTTTAAAGGTATACTTTTTATAGTTTTTACCTGAGATGTTACTTCTTCTCCAATAATACCAGTACCTCTAGTGCTAGCAACTTCTAAATTGCCTGTATCATTGTAGGTTAAGTTAATAGATAAACCGTCAAACTTCTTAGTTAAAACATAAGTAAGACTAGGTAATTTATCCACATGATTCAAGTTATATTCTTCTATAGCCTTTATATTTCTATTATGAAATGATCTTATTTCTGCAATGCTTTGAGCCTTATCTAGGCTCCATAATCTTGATAAATGTGTGTGCTTTTTAAATTCTGCTAGTACCTTATCTCCTACTCTCTGAGTTGGTGAGTATGGCACGGCTTCACCTAACTCCTTTTCTAATAAAAGTAATCTATCATATTTTTCATCATACTCAGCATCGGTAATTGAAGAATTATCTAAAACATAATACTCGTGAGCATATTTATTTAATTCTTCTATTAATCCAAACATTTCTGTACTTTTATTCGCCATAATTACCCTATCTCCTTTTACTTTCAACCTCTAAAGTAATTCTAAAGGTGAAGCCCCTAAAATTAATTTTTTTATTCCCATATTATCAAATGCAATAGTTAACACTGTATCATTTCCAGATTGTAAACTGGTAATGATAGTTCCTTCTCCAAAGGTTGTGTGTTGAACTTTTCTTCCAGCTATAGCTTCATTAGAAGATATGTCATTTTTAACTTTATTCTCTTCCTTAGGCATGGAAAATTGCTTTGAATACATGCTATGTGGATTATTAGTTTTCGGCTTAGCTTTTCCACTTGATTTCAAAATATTCATGCCTCTATTAGGATTTCCTTCAACTTTAACAAAATCCTTTAAACTTGAAGAAATTTCATTTACAAAGTTAGATGGCTGATAGGATACTGTCCTTCCAAATACCATTCTACTTTGAGCTGAAGTTATATATAATTGCTCCTCTGCCCTAGTTATAGCAACATAGCATAACCTTCTTGATTCTTCCATTTCTGCATTGTCATTCAATGATATATCACTTGGGAATATACCATTTTCCATACCTACCATAAATACTGTAGGAAACTCTAATCCCTTTGAACTGTGTATAGTCATCATTACTACTGAATCTGCATCTTGATTATAATTATCCACATCAGAAACCAAGGTAACCTTTTCCAAAAACTCTGATATAGATTTCTCTTCTGAATTATTCTCAAATTCAACTGCTTCTGAAACAAGCTCTTTTAAATTTTCTACCCTACTCTCATCTTCAGGATCCTTCGAGTCTTTAAGTTCATTTAGATATCCTGTATCGTCTAAAATCTTTTTAATCATTTCAGATGCACTTAACTCATCCTTAACACTTATAAATTCATTAATTAAGCTAGTAAACTTGTTAATAGAATTTACTGTTCTAGAACTTAATCCTCCCATTTGATCAACATCTAATAAGCTACTATATAAACATTCATCAATCTCTTGTGAAAAACTCATAACCTTAGCAACAGTAGTATCACCAATATTTCTTTTAGGAATATTTATTATTCTACTTAAACTAACATCATCTAATGGATTACTTATTAATTTTAAATATCCCATTATATCCTTAATTTCTTTTCTATCATAGAATTTTAGTCCACCTATAATTCTATAAGGTATAGACTTTCTCCTAAATGCATCCTCAAAAATACGTGATTGAGAGTTCATTCTATATAAAATCGCAAAATCCTTATATTCTTTGCCCAATGTTTCCTTTGTCTTTTTAATTTCTGATGCTATAAAATCAGCTTCATCTCTATCTGAAAACGCTCTATAAACCTTTATATTTTCACCGTACTCTTTAGTAGTTTTAAGTACTTTATTCTTTCTTTGTGAGTTGTTTTTAATCACTTCATTAGCCGCTTGCAAAATTATTCCCTTTGATCTATAGTTTTGTTCAAGCTTAACTACCTTACATCCTGGAAAGTCATTTTCAAAACCTAAAATATTTTGAATATTAGCCCCTCTCCATTCGTATATACACTGATCATCATCTCCTACAACGCACAGATTATTATTTGTCATAGATAGGATCCTTATAAGTTCATATTGAGCTGCATTAGTATCTTGATACTCATCTACCATAATATATTTGAATTTTCTTTCATAAAAATCTAAAACGTCTTTATTTTTCTTAAGTAACTCAACTGTTTTAAAAATTAAGTCATCAAAATCTAATGCGTTATTTGCCTTAAGTTTCTTTTGATATAATAAATACATATCTGCAATTTTGTTTTTTCTATAATCATCTTCACATTGTTTTTTATATTCAGTTGGACTTATTAATTCATTTTTGCAATTAGATATCTTAGATGATATTTCTCTGTCTGTAATATCTTTTTCATTTATATTAAGCTCAGTCATACATTGCTTTAATAATGATTTTTGATCATATGAATCATATATCGTAAAATTCTTATTATACCCTAATTTATCTATCTCTCTTCTTAGTATCCTAACGCAACTAGAGTGGAATGTTGATATCCACATGCTATCTGTAGCATTTCCAACTAATTCTCTTACTCTTTCTCTCATCTCACCTGCGGCCTTGTTAGTAAATGTTATTGCAAGTATCTCTGATGGATATACATTTAAATTTTTAACCATATGTGCTATCCTATGAGTAAGCACTCTAGTTTTTCCAGATCCAGCACCTGCTAGTATTAGGACCGGTCCTTCTATTGTTGTCGCCGCATCATATTGCTCACTATTTAACAACTTAGTTAAATCCATGAAATCACTCCTCTTAAAAGATATTACCTAGTTTTTTAAATTGAAGTTATCTTCAATTATCACTTAGGTTTTCAAAAATCATCACTTATTTATACTGTATATTAACATCTTAATTATACCATAAACCTCAAACTTTTAATCTAAAATTCAGAACTTTTGTTCTCCTCTGTGAAAAATAAAAATCTACAACTTAATATGCTGTAGATTGCTAATTTTAGTTTCCTTGAAATAATCCTTTTCTTTACATATAAAATACTATAAAGGAATTATTTTCTTTACATATAAAGTATTATTAACTTATATTGTAAATTTTTAATCCTCTTGTGTGGATTTAGGTTCCATCCTATCAAATACTATTTCATATCCACCACTGCCGTAACTTAAAGATCTATTCACTCTACTTATTGTAGCAGTACTTGCTCCTGTTGTATTTGCAATATCTAAATATGTTCTTTTATCTATCAACATTTTTGATACCTGTAATCTTTGTTTTATAGACTTCAGTTCATTTATTGTACATATATCTCCAAAAAACTTATAACATTCCTCTTTGCTACGCAATTGCAAAATAGCCTCAAATAAAAAGTCCATCTCTTCACTTCTAATGTTAGATTCCATATCTATAACTCACTCCTCACTATATTATAGTAACCTAATAAATCTTAACACTTATTTATTAAAGATTCTACTAATAGGTATAGAAAAAGTAAATATTTATTTTATGTTTTAAGTTTTTCATACTCCCTTGTATTTATATGCAACTTATTGTATTTATATGCATATTATTACGTTTTTATATCATTATAAAATATTTTTGTCATTATTGAGAGTATTCTTATACATTGAAAGAAAAAATATGAAACTCTATATTAGTAGTTTTTATTTTCCAAAATAATATTTATTTTATTTTTCTCTATAAATGATACTTATTAAATAACTCTATTGAACTGTTGCTTCACATTAATCTTGTATTTAAAATTCTCCTATTATTTTCATCTTGAGTCTTTTGTAAATTTATCGTTTTATTGAATTTTTTTACATATAGTCTTATAATATAAAGCTATATTATAACAATTAATCATTATATTAATATAGCTTAATTTTATTACTAAATATTATTTAATTAGATTTATACCTATTACAACAGCTGCAAAAAGTGCAGATGATATAACCGTTACCCTTGCTAATGTCTTTTCATATGTTTTTACTTTGTTTTTAGCAAAATAGTTTTCATGGTTACCGCCCATAATTAAACCTGAAAGACCTTCAGACTTACTTGGTTGTAACATTATGGAAACGATTATAACTAAAGAAAGTACGACTAGTATACCTATTAATATCTCTTTCATACTTAAACCTCCCTATTGTCATGTAAATCATATTCTTATGCTTAACAACATTGTAGCATATAGTACAAAAATTTACAATGCAATACCTATTATTTAAACTTCCTACAATTCTTTAGGCTTACATTGTATATGTTATTCTAATTTAAATCAATAACTTTTTGGATTTATAATTAAATCACAAAACCTTATTTTGATTAAGTTTTTACATATATATTATTTTCTCACTATAAACCATCCAATTTCTATAGCCTCAAGCTTATTTTTTAGAATATAATGGACACCACTTATCATAAAAAATGAAGATGAAATTAAATATTTACATATCAACTTCTTTATTTTCAAACTTTTCTTCTCACTGATTCTTATGACTAATAACTATAACAATATTTTTTTATTTTTTCATCAAAACATTTAAATAATAAGATGGGTATTGCACTTAGAAATAGACATATAACAGCAAATTGAATATATATTTTGCTCATTACATAAAAGCTTTGAATAATTACAAAAACTATAATAGATCCATCTCCAAGCAATGTACATATTGCACCTATATAACCTACTTAATCCTCTGGAATCCTATATATAATTTCACCTTCATCTCCAGTTAAAATCGAATTTTATATATAAAACTCAAAAAGCCTCTAATCCATTATAAATCAAAGGATTAGAGGCTGATTTTTTTCAAGTGCTAAGCTTCTGTATATTTATGTTATAGGTTATAATCTATTTAATCCCTATGTTGAAAATTTAATACTATAACCCTCTATCTATTGATGTTATAGAATGATTTCATTCCTCTGTATTCAGCCATATCATCTAATTCTTCTTCGATTCTTAATAATTGATTATACTTAGCAACTCTTTCACTTCTTGCTGGAGCTCCTGTTTTAATTTGTCCTGCATTTACAGCAACAACTAAATCAGCTATTGTAGTATCCTCTGTTTCACCAGATCTATGAGATATTACAGCTGTATATCCAGCTCTTTCTGCCATTTCTATAGCATTTAAAGTTTCTGTTAAAGTACCTATTTGGTTTAATTTGATTAATATAGAGTTAGCAGTCTTAGTTTTGATTCCTCTTTCTAATCTCTCAGTATTAGTTACAAATAAGTCATCTCCAACTATTTGCACCTTGTCACCGATTTTATCAGTCATCATCTTCCATCCATCCCAATCTTCTTCAGCCATACCGTCTTCAATTGAAATAATTGGGTATTTTTCAGTTAATTCTGCATAGTAGTCTACCATTTCTTCTGAAGTTAAAGTTTTACCTTCACCTGTTAATTCATACATGTTAGTTTTTGAATTAAAGAATTCAGAAGCTGCTGGGTCTAATGCTAAGAATATATCTTTTCCTGCTTCGTATCCAGCTTTTTTAATAGCTTCCATAATTACAACGATTGCTTCTTCATTTGAAGATAGGTTTGGAGCAAATCCACCCTCATCGCCTACGCCTGTAGCTAATCCTTTTGATTTTAATATAGATTTTAATGAATGATAAACCTCTGCACACATTCTTAATGCTTCAGCAAAGCTTGAAGCTCCTACTGGCATAACCATAAATTCTTGTAGGTCAACATTATTATCAGCATGCTTTCCACCATTCATTATGTTCATCATTGGAACTGGTAAAACCTTAGCATTTACCCCTCCAACATATTGATATAAACTCATTCCTAAAGACTCTGATGCTGCTCTAGCACATGCAAGAGAAACTCCTAGCATTGCGTTAGCTCCTAATTTAGCCTTATTTGGAGTGCCATCTAAGTCGATCATTATTTTGTCGATAGAAACTTGATCTAATACATTCAGTCCTACTATTTCTTCAGCTATTAATTCATTTACATTTTCTACAGCCTTTAAAACACCTTTTCCGTTATAAATAGCATTGTCTTCATCCCTTAATTCAACAGCTTCAAACATACCTGTTGATGCACCTGATGGTACTGCTGCTCTTCCTACTGTTCCATCTTCTAATGTAACTTCAACCTCTACAGTTGGGAATGCTCTTGAGTCTAGTATTTGTCTTGCATAAACGTCTATAATCTCAATGTGAGTTTTCATGGATATTACCCTCCTAAGGAAAATATATATTTTATTATTAATATCAGCTAAATCAAAAACTTATTAAGTTTTAAATTGTAACTGATTAAATATCTTTTAGTAATTAGTATCTTGTTTTATTAAAGATTCCCCTGTCATTTCACAAGGTTTATCTAATTTCAACACCTGTAGCATAGTTGGAGCTATATCAGCCAACTTACCTTCCTCTCTAAGTTCTCCAGCATTATCTGAAATCCATAGAAATGGAACCTTATTAGTTGTGTGAGATGTCATAGGCTTACCTGTGGAATAGTCTATCATTTGCTCTGAATTTCCATGGTCAGCTGTAATAAACACTGTTCCCTCTTTTAAAAGAACCTTATCTACAACCCTACCTAAACATTCATCTACGCACTGAATAGCCTTTATAGCAGCATCTATCACCCCTGTATGCCCAACCATATCTGGATTAGCATAGTTTAAAATTATCATATCATAGATATTCTTATCTAAACTATCTATTAATTTATCAGTTACCTCATATACACTCATTTCTGGTTGCAAATCATAGGTAGCAACCTTTGGTGAATTTACAAGAACTCTATCTTCCCCTTCGTTTGCAACTTCAATACCGCCATTAAAGAAGAATGTTACATGAGCATATTTTTCAGTTTCTGCTATTCTTAATTGTTTCAAACCTTTTTTACTTACATATTCACCCAAAGTACTCTTATATGATTCAGGTTCATAAGCTACCTGAATATTTTCAATAGTTTTATCATATTGTGTCATTGTAACAAAATTCAAATCTAATGCTTCTCTTTCAAAGCCGTTGAAATCCTTATCATTTAGTGCTCTAGTCATTTCTCTAGCTCTATCTGGTCTAAAATTAAAGAATATAACAGTATCCTTACTCTTTATTATAGACTTCGGTTTACCATTTTCAGTTATTATCACTGGTAAAACAAATTCATCTACCTTATTATCATAGTAAGATTTTTCTATTGCTTCTTTATAGTTTTTAGCCTCTTCACCTCTGCCTAAAACTAAGGCATTATAAGCTAGTTGTATTCTTTCCCATCTATTATCTCTATCCATTGCATAGTATCTTCCACTAATTGTAGCTACTTCACCTATGCCAATGTCGTTGATGTAATCAGATATGTCCTCTAAGTATTCCATGGCTGATTTAGGTGATACATCTCTACCATCTAAGAAAGCATGTATATAAACCTTTTTAGCTCCCTTATCCTTAGAAAGTTTCAGTAAAGCTTTTAAATGATCTATATGTGAATGTACTCCACCATCTGATAAAAGTCCCATTAAATGTATATCCGAATTGTTTTTTATAGCCTCATCTATTCCATTTAAAATAGCCTTGTTTTTAAAAAACACTCCCTCTTCGATGTCTTTCGTAATTTTAGTTAAAGATTGATAAATTACTCTTCCTGCTCCTATATTTAAGTGTCCAACCTCTGAATTACCCATTTGACCCTCTGGTAATCCAACTGCTAGACCACATGCATTCAACTGTGTTTTAGGATATTTAGCTATTAGTTTATCATAGTTTGGTTTTTTAGCGGCCCTAACTGCATTCCCATCTAAATTCTCAGTTATTCCAAAACCATCTAGTATCATAAGTAAAACAGGTTTCTTTGCCATAGTTTTCCTCCTATTTTTTTATTTTAATAGTTTACTATAGCTGCGAATTCTTCAGCATTTAAGCTAGCTCCACCAACTAAACCACCATCTATATCTGACATTGACATTTGTTCTTTTATCGTAGATGATTTAACTGAACCGCCATAAAGTATTCTCATTCCATCAGCTATTTCAGCCCCATATAATTTTTGAACTGTCTCTCTTATAAAGATAATAGTTTCATTTGCTTGCTCAGAAGTAGCAGTTTTACCTGTTCCTATAGCCCAAATTGGCTCATAAGCAATAACTATATTTTTAACATCTTCTTCACTTATTTCATGAAGTCCCAAGGTTACTTGATGTCCAATTATATTTTTGGTGATATTTGCCTGACGGTGTTCCAAAGTTTCTCCGCAACATAAAATAGGAATAATTTCATTTTCTAAAGCAACTTTTAATTTTTTGTTAACTGTTTCATCTGTTTCATTAAAATATTGTCTTCTTTCACTATGTCCTATAATTACGTAGTCAATACCTAATTCTTTTAACATCTCAACTGAAATTTCCCCAGTAAAAGCTCCATTTTTTTCAAAATGCATATTTTGTGCACCTATCTTTATATTACTTCCCTTAGCAGCTTTTACACAGCTTTCTAAAGCAATAAATGTTGGGCAAACAACAACATCACAAATTGAATCCTCCACCATAGCCTTTAATTCATCTATTAATTTAACCCCCTCTGAAATAGTGTTATTCATCTTCCAATTTCCAGCCATTATAGCTTTTCTCATAAATGCACCCTCCATTAAGTAACAGTGAATATATAATTCACCTTTATAGTTTATAATTAATTTGCATTAAAAGATTATTGTTTTTCACTTAAAGCAACTATACCTGGAAGTTCTTTTCCCTCTAAAAATTCTAAAGAAGCTCCTCCACCTGTTGAAATATGAGTCATCTTATCTCCAAATCCCAACTGATTAACAGCAGCAGCACTATCTCCTCCACCTATAATAGTAAGTGCATCTGATAATGCTAAAGCCTCCGCTACAGAAATTGTTCCCTTTGCAAAGTTTGAAAATTCAAATACTCCCATTGGTCCATTCCAAATAACTGTTTTAGCACTACTAATAGCATCACTGTATAGTTTAGATGTTTTAGGTCCTATATCTAAGCCCATAAATCCATCTTCTATGTCTTTCCCTTCAGTTATAACTGGCTCAGTTTCTGCTGAAAACTCTGCACCAATTACATGATCTACAGGTAATAATAACTTTACACCCTTGTCCTCAGCCTTTTTCATCATTTGTAAAGCATAGTCTAATTTTTCTGATTCAACTAATGATTTACCTATACCATGTCCCATAGCTTTTAAGAATGTATATGCCATTCCTCCACCTATAATTAAAGTGTCAACCTTATCTAATAAATTATTTATTACATTTATTTTATCAGAAACCTTAGCACCTCCTAATATAGCTACAAAAGGTCTCAATGGATTTTCAATAGACTCGCCTAAAAACTTTAATTCCTTTTGAATTAAGTATCCACATACTGATTCACTTATGAATTGAGTTACTCCAACTGTGGAACAGTGTGCTCTATGTGCAGTTCCAAAGGCATCATTTACAAATACATCTGCTAAAGAAGCTAATTCTTTAGAGAAGGTTTCTTCGTTTTTAGTTTCTTCTTTTCTGTATCTAGTGTTTTGTAGTAATACCACATCACCATTTTTCATGTTTAACACTGAATTTCTAGCATGTTCTCCCACAACATTGTCATCTGCAGCAAAAATAACTACTTTCCCTAACATTTCTGATAATCTTTTAGCTATTGGCTCTAATGATAACTCTGGTTTGGCTTCTCCCTTTGGTTTTCCTAAGTGCGAACATAAAATAACCTTAGCACCCTTATCTATTAAATATTTTATTGTTGGAAGTGCTCCAACTAATCTATTTTCGTCTGTTATTTCCTTTTCCTTTAAAGGTACATTGAAGTCACATCTAACTAAAACTTTTCTTCCACAAACCTGAATATCCTCAATTGTCTTTTTATTTAATTTCATGGGTATTCCTCCTTGATTATACATTTAAATTTAGTTATTATTTTGCACACTTATTTTATATGTGCAACTATGGTTTTAAAATACAACTTAAAATATTATATTTTTATAATGCATATAAAAATTTCATATTTTTATATGCAAATCTCCTTTAATAATCAAATTTCAAAATACACTCTCGTTTAAATTAATTTAAGAAAAATCTTTTTAAAAGCCTAGTTTTATAATTTCAGTATAAAACTAGACTTTAACTTATACAATTCACTATATATTATACTCTTATTCACGTAAAATTCAAATATTGTATTTAAGTTTCTATAAATAAGATACATTTTTGGTGTTTATTATAGCTTATCTGCTACTATTTTAGTTAAATCTGCTAGTCTATTTGAGTAACCCCACTCATTATCATACCAAGAAATAACCTTTACTAATTTTCCACTTACCATAGTTGATAATCCATCAACTATTGAAGATCTTTCATCCCCCCTAAAGTCTATAGATACTAATGGCTCCGTACAGAAACCTAAAATTCCTTTTAATGGTCCTTCAGCAGCTTTTCTTAAAGCAGCATTAACTTCTTCAGCTGTAGTTTCTTTAGAAACTTCACATACTAAATCCGTCATTGAAACTGTTGGTGTAGGTACTCTTACAGCCATACCATTTAATTTACCTTTTAATTGTGGCAATACTAATGCCACTGCTTTAGCCGCACCTGTAGTAGTTGGAATCATTGATTCATTAGCTGTTCTAGCTCTTCTTAAATCAGAGTGTGGAGCATCTAATATCTTTTGATCATTAGTATAAGAGTGTATTGTAGTCATCAACCCTGTAACAATTCCAAACTCTTCATCTAGTACCTTAGCAAATGGAGCTAAACAGTTTGTAGTACAAGATGCATTTGAAATAATGTGGTGAATAGCTGGATTATATTGATCTTCATTAACACCTAGAACCACCGTAATATCTTCATCTTTAGCAGGTGCCGAAATCAATACTTTTTTAGCACCTGCTTCTATGTGAGCCTTAGCTTTTATAGCATCTGTAAATAACCCTGTGGATTCAATAACTATTTCTGCCCCTTCTTTACCCCAAGGAATGTTCTTAGGATCTCTCTCTGCATAAATTTTTATTTCTTTACCATTTACAACTATAGAATCTTCCTTTGCTTCAACTGTGCCTTCAAATTTACCATATAATGAATCATATTTTAATAAATGAGCTAATGTAGCTGGACTAGTTAAATCATTTACTGCTACAACCTCTATATCCTTTGAGTAATTATTAATTAGTGCCTTAAACACATTTCTACCTATTCTTCCAAATCCATTAATTCCTATTTTAGTCATAATTTCAAATCCTCCTAAATTAATCTTGTATTTAAACTACTTAAGAGTAGTCTTATCGCTATTGTTTGTTATTTATTATCTTTTATAAATTTTAAAATCTCCATTGCTGCACCTTCATCTGTAATTAAAACACCATTAGGCCTATTTAATTGAGTTGCTATAATTGCTTCTGCTTTACTACTTCCCGCAGCAACTGCAATGGTTTTATTTAATCGTCTTGCATCCTCATCCCTAACACCCACAGTAGAATGTTTGTAAACAATATGACCTTCTATATTGTAATAATTACCTAAAGCTTCACCAACTGCTTGTTTTTCGCTTAGTTCCCTCATTACAGAGTCTTCTACTTCTCTTCTCTCTGCCTGTATATCAGCTCTACCTACACCATAAATAAGAAAATCTGAATTTCTTATCATTGATACTACTTCTTCTATACTTTTTTCCCTCATAATGCTTTCTAAAATTTCATCACTTAAGCTATCTAGAACATGTAATAATCTATGTGAGCCGCCAATTTTATCTGAAAGTCTTGCTGCTAATGTATTAGCTTGAGTTTCCATATATTTACCCATACCTCCACGTGCTGGCAGGACAACAACATCATTGTATTTTTTCAATGTTGGAAAATTATCCACAAATTCTTTTATGGTTCTTCCGCCAGTAATTGCTATTGTGGAATCCTTTTCTAAAACCTCACTAAAATATGCAGAAGCCATTTTTCCTATCTCATGAATAACAGTTTTATCTTTGTCATAATCTCCTGGAACTATGATTACTTTATTAAGATTAAGGTGAATTCTTATTTCTTCTTCAACTTCATTAATTCCCTTAAACTGTTTAAGTAATTCTGCTAAATCCTCTATTATATCTTCTCCATCCTTGGTAACATACATTCCCTCACTAAAAACTTCAACAAGATTTTTCTCTTTTAAAAATGTTATTTCATTCCTTATAGTTCGCTCTCCTAAGTCCAAGTTTGTAGCAAGTATTCTTCTACCTATTGGTTGATTATATAAAATTGTTCTTAGAATCGTATATCTTCTATTAAATAATTCCTCAACTTCTGGAACTATCCTCTGTTGTAATTTTATTATTTCATACAAAGAAAACACCTCTCAGGACTTCTGTGTCCCACTAATTATTTTTTGTTCCCACCACTATTATAGTATACTTTCGTAAATATAGAAAGTCATTTTTCGAAAAAATATGGGATTTATAAAAATTTTCTATTTTTTTCTCTCTATCTTTCTAATGTTTTTTATAAATCTGGGCGTAAAACCACTATCCTTTTAAGGTAGCGGATGTACGCCCTAACCTTGGTTTTGTATATACTTTTCAATTGTTTCCTTAGAAACATTTCCGATACTACACGAGAAATATCCAT
>JAVXGR010000033.1:0-17647 GCA_036657335.1 Clostridium sp.
AAGCTTCATTGGGTATTAGGTCTTTTATGTAATTAGCCCATTCAATAACAGAAATACCATCTCCGAATATGTATTCATCAAAACCTATAGCATCTATCTCATCAGGGTCATTAACTCGATAAACATCAAAGTGATAGAACTTTAATCGTCCTTGGTATTCATTTACTATAGTAAATGTTGGACTAGTTACATGGTCATCTATTTCTAATCCTTTAGCTATACCTTTACTCATGTGAGTTTTGCCAGAGCCAAGGTCGCCAACTAAACAAATTATATCACCTTTATTACATAAAGAACCAAGTTGATTTCCTAGGGCTATAGTTTCATCAACATTATTTAAAATTAATTCCATCTCCTTCACCTCATATATATTTTATCCTAAAATGTAATAAAAAAATATACTGAAAGGTAATAATAAAATAAAAAAAACATATGAATTAATAAAGGCATATAATAAGCGTGGGTACGAAGGTATCAAAACAAATAAAACATCACAGTAGTATAAATATTGTAAAAAAATCTATATTACTTAAAACTGTTATGCAGAGAGAGAAAAATAAGGTATAATATATAGTATAAATTCATATAGGGGGTTTTGGTATGTTTGTAAGCAATCTAATGTTAGGGGAAGAAAAGCTTGTAACAGTATCACCAAAGGAAACTGTTAAAAAAGCTTTAGAATTGATTGAAGAAAATAAATTTTTATCCATTCCGGTTTCAGATGGCAATAAGTTCTATGGAACTATATCAAAAGAGAGAATATATACTTTCTATTTTGAAAAATCCTTAGATAGAAAAAGCCTTCTAGAAGAGTTTCTAGTTGAAAATATTATGAGGGTTGATGTTCCAATAATAGATCCTATGGAGCAAGTAGAAGAGGCAGCTCATTTTTTAGCTACTAAAAATACCGCTTTTGTTGCAGTAATAGATAGTAACAAGAATTTTAAGGGAATTGTTACTCATAATGCTGTATTTAAACAATTTACTGAACTATTTGGTTTAAACAATGGAAAACGTGTATCAGTTATAGCATATGACATTCCAGGACAAATATCAAAGCTATCTAAAATAATAACTGAAAATAACGGAGATATTATTAGTTTTGTTGTTGTAGACCCTAAGAGTGTTACAGATGTTAAAGAAATAGTAGTTAGAGTAAAAAGTAATAATTTCGATGAAATTCTTAAAAAGATTAAAAACGCTGGTTTTAAGCTTCAATAACTGTAAATCATAGGAGTTAAATTAAGTATTATATATAAAGATAGGAAATATATCTATTCAAAATAGAGATGTTTCCTATGTTTAAATATTAATTGAATATTTTATTAAATAACTATTGATTTTATTTTGAAATGTTGGTATAATTTTAAATGTACTTAGGGGTATGGCTCAATTGGTAGAGTAGTGGTCTCCAAAACCATTGGTTACAGGTTCGAGTCCTGTTACCCCTGCCAGTTTTATTTGAAAAATTGAAACAGCATTTTATGATAACTAAGTTTATATTTATATAAGCTTAGTTATTTTTATTCTAAATTTAAAAAATAAATTTACCATACAAAAAAACTGCCAACAAGAGAAACTATTGGCAGTTTTTTTTCATTGAATCTAATAAAATAAACACAAGTGTTCATTATTCATTTATAGTTAATTAAAACCTTTTTGTAAATAGATTTTTATAAAATTAAGGATATAGAGATTAATAGGTTACCTTGGATATGCCAATTTCACATAATCAACACTGGTAAAAATAAAAATGTATTTATTTATAGAAATTTCAATTAAGTTTATACATTAAAATTATACTTTAATATAGAATATGATATGTAGATGAATTATATTTTTTAGAACCTATACGCTAATAAATAAAAGAAAATTTTAAAATAATAAATATATACTTGTGCGTACAAAGTGTTATAAGATAAGTTGATTTGATGGTATTATAATTTAAATGAATAAAATCATGAAAAATATGTAAATAAGTTTGATAATAAAAAAGATTAAGACTATAATATAATAGATAAAATAAGCTAAGTAGAGGTGAATGCTTTGGATGAGAATAATCATAATAGCAAGGTTATAGTGGATGTTCATAGGGAAAAGTTAAATCTTTTTATTAGAAAATTAAAGCATTCCGTTAATTTGGGAAACGATTTTAAGCGAAAAGTAAATATAAAGATAAAATATTTTTTTGAAGTTAATAAAGATGAGAGAAAAAGTAGCATTGAAATGAAAGTAGGAGAAGAAAAACTATATGTTATTAAAAATTCAAGGAATTTTTTAAGTACTGTAAGACATAAGGAAGTTATGGAGTTCGGAAAGCATTTTTATTACAATGGTAGAAGTTGTGAATTCAGAGGGGAAGATTATAAGGTAATAAAGCTATTGATGGAATTACATGATATAAGTTCTTTCGTAGCTGAAGATGGAGCTACAGAGGTAGTAAATCAAAAGATATTTAAAGGTAAAAGAACTTATTTGACCCCCAATTATGTTAAAAGGATGTTTTCTTATCTTGTAGGAAAGAAAATTGATTTAAATATATATGGAAGAGAATTCGAAAATATTGAGGTTGTAGAGGGTGAACTTCCACTAGAGTTTACGGTGAAAGAAGATAACGAAGAGTTTTATATAGAGCAAAAAGGTAAAATGGCTATGCCATTAATAACCGAGGGAGGAATATTTTTCTTTAAAAACAAAATATACATAACAACGGAAAGACAAAATGAGCTTTATAAGTATTTTTATAATATGCTTAGGGAAAAAGATGGAATGAGATTCAAAAAAGATGATTTAGGAGATATAGGCACTTATGTAATCCCACTGCTTCAAAGTATAAGTACAGAGATTGATTTGGATAATAATATAACAAAAAGATTTCATGATGAGGAGCTTAAGGCGAATATATTTTTAGATAGGGAGGGTAATAACATAATTGCTTCCTTAAGATATGAATATGGGGATATTACATTTAATCCTTTAAAATCATTATCAGAGAATTACAATTCACAGCTTGTAATTAGAAATATTAAAGAAGAGAAACTCATTGAAAAAATATTTAAGGTATATGGGTTTGAGGAACATGGATTTAATCTGCTTTTAAAAGAGGCGGACGATATATTACGCTTTTTAAGCGAGGGCGTAGAAAAACTTCAAGATAAGGGAAGCATTTATCACTCTGATAATTTTAAGAAATTAAGGATAAATAGGGCACAAAGTATTAATTCTAAACTGAATATAGTAAAAGATTTTTTAGAGTTTGATTTTAGTATAGAGGGTGTAGAAAAAGATGAACTTAAGAATATATTAGAAAGTTTAGAAGAAAAGAAGAATTATTACAGACTAAAAAATGGTAGCTTTCTAGACTTAAATAGTAATGGATTAATTGAATTACACACAATATTAGATTATTTAGATGTTGATTTGAAGGATGTTAATGGAGAAAAATTATTGCTTTCTAAATATAATGCTCTTTATTTGAACCAGAAATTAAATGAAAATGATATCTTTGAAAATGAAAACAATGAATACGTAAATAGATTATGTGAAAATTTAGGGAAATTTAAAAGAATGAATTTCAAGTTACATCCTAATTTAGAGGCTATATTAAGACCATATCAAAAGGTAGGTTTTGATTGGCTTAAAACAATTGCACATTATGATTTTGGAGGTATTCTCGCCGATGAAATGGGTCTTGGTAAGACGATTCAAGCCATATCACTAATGGCTTCATTGGAAGAGGGAGAAGAACAGGGCATTTCCTTAGTGGTTTGCCCAACATCATTGGTATATAATTGGAAGTATGAACTGGAAAAGTTTGCACCTAAATTAAGGGTAAGTATAATATCAGGTAATAAGGATAGTCGAGACAGTGAAATAGAAGCAATTAAGAATGGCAGTGCTGATGTTCTTATATCGTCTTATGGATTAATTAGAAATGATATTGAACAATATAAAACAATAGATTTAAAATACTGCTTCTTAGATGAGGCTCAAAATATAAAAAATTATAATTCATTAGTATCAATAGCTGTTAAACAACTTTATTCAAAGAGTAAGTTTGCACTTACAGGAACGCCTATAGAAAATTCACTAATGGAGCTTTGGTCTATTTTTGATTTTATAATGCCAGGATATTTATTATCAAGACATAAGTTTACAGCTAAGTACGAGGCTCCTATTGTAAAACAAAAACAGCAAGATGTACTTATAGAATTTAACAATCATGTTAAACCATTTATACTAAGAAGATTAAAGCAAGAGGTAGCAATAGAATTACCTCCTAAGATAGAACATAAATTAATGGTAGATATGACATTAGAACAAAAAAAGGTCTATGCTGCTTACACATTATCATATAAAGAAGAAATAGATGATGAGATTAGTAAGAATGGATTTAGTAAAAGTAAATTTAAGATTTTAGCATTACTGACAAAGCTTAGGCAACTTTGCTGTGATCCATCTATAATATTAGAAAATTACAATGGAAGTTCTGGAAAATTACAGATTTTAGATGAACTATTAGATGATATGTTAGAGGGTGGACATAGAATACTAATATTCTCCCAATTTACTAGAGTTCTAAAGAGTATATCCAATATGTTACAGGAAAAAAATATTGAGTATTATTATTTAGATGGTTCAACTAAAAGTGAAGAAAGAATGAATCTTGTAAATAAATTTAATGAAGGAACTATACAAGTATTTTTAATTTCATTAAAAGCTGGAGGTACTGGATTGAATTTAACAGGAGCAGATGTGGTCATACATTTTGATCCTTGGTGGAATCCAGCTGTAGAGGCACAGGCAACGGATAGATCACATAGAATAGGTCAAAAGAAGAGGGTAGAGGTAATTAAGCTTATTTCTAAAGGGACCATTGAAGAAAAAATTTATAAATTACAAGAAAGTAAAAAACAGATTATAGACAGTGTAATGAATAATATGGATGAAGGCTTTTTATGGGATATGCAAGAAGAAGATATAAAGAGTTTATTCGAAGTTTAGCCACGTAGATAATGGAGGAGTCCTATGCAGTTATACGATGTAGTTATTATTGGTGGGGGAATAGCGGGTTTAGCCGCTGCTTTACAGATTAGTAATCAGGGTATAGATAGTATTGTGATATTAGAAAAAGAGGGGTATTTAGGTGGAAATTTAAATAGTTGCATTGATGCCTATTATGGAGAAGCTTTTTTTGGAGAAAATATTACTGGTATAGAATATGCTCAAAGATTTATAGATGAATTAGAAAGAAGAAATATAGAGTATAAAACTGATACAATGGTATTAGAGGTTAAGTATAATGAATATAAAGAAACTACCTTTGTAAACAATTGTGGAGTGACAACAATTAAGTCAAAATCTATAGTTTTTACAACAGGATGTAAGGAAAAGCCTAGAGGAAGTGCACATATGTCTGCTAACAAATGTGCAGGGGTTTTTACAGCTGGTATGGTACAAAGATTTGTTAATGTTGAAGGAGTAATGCCTGGCAAGGAAATAATTATATTTGGCTCAGGAGATATCGCCTTAATTGTAGCTAAGAGATTGATTATAGAGGGTGCTAATATTGTAGGTATAATAGAACCTGTATCTCAATGTAGGGCAACCCAATATAATATCAAGAATTGTATTGATTATTTTAATATACCCTTAAAGTTAAAACACACAATTTCAGATATATTAGGAGAAGATAGAATTGAAGGAGTTGTTGTTTCTAGAGTAGATAAAGGATTTAATCCAATAAAAGGCACAGAGAAAACTTTAAGTTGCGATACCTTAATATTGTCAGTAGGCCTTTCACCAGAAAATGAATTTTTAAGACAGCTTAATGTGAAATTAAATACTGTTACAGGTGGACCTATAGTAGATGAAATTATGCAATGTTCAATACCTGGTATATTTGCGGCAGGTAGCATAACACATCCATACGATGGTGTAGATGACATAGCAAGGGAAAGTATTATGGCAGGTAGAGGTGTAGCTAAATACCTAAATGGAGAGATAATAGGAGATAGCTATATAGAAGTTAATAATAGGGAAGGTATTTTATACTTGCTTCCTAATAAAATTAACATTAGTAATATTTGTTATAATGATTTAGAGCTTAGGATAAGATTAAAGGCACCCATGAAACGATGTATATTAAAAGTTTATCTAGATAATAATGTTATACTAGAAGAAAAGAGAGAAAACATGTATTCTAGTGAACTATATAGTATATTCCTTTCAAAGGATTTGTTAAAGGGTAGGTGTGACTTTAAGGCTATAGAAGTAAGTGCAGAGACTTACGATTATGCTTATATGAATTATAGAAGGTAGATATATGTAATAAAAGTAAGGGTGATTAAAATACAGTATGGATTTAAAAGAAAATATTAAAAATAAAATTAAAAGCCTGGGATTAGATACATTTGGATTTTTAAAATGCGAAATTTTTTATGAGCTTAAGGAATTTCTAAAAGAAAAAAACAAACATGATTCTGTTAATGAATTTGAAGAAAAGGATATAGATAAAAAGATAAATCCATGGCTTATAATGCCAGAGGGCAAAACCATTATATCTATAGCCTTTCCTTACTATGTATTAGATAAGCAGGAAAATAGTGAAGTGTATTTTTCCTGTTATACTAAAACATATGACTATCATAAGGTAGTACATAAATATTTAGATTTAATAATAGCTCATATAAAATCTTTAGGAGGCAATGGAATTGCAATTGTGGATAGCAATCCATTACCAGAAAGATATATGGCAGTAAAATCTGGAGTAGGATTCTTAGGTAAAAATAACTTGGTAATTACAAAAGAACACGGCTCCTATGTATTTCTAGGAGAAATTATAACAGACTTATTAATAGAAGCTGATATGCCAAAGGATAATCTTTGTGGAAGTTGTATTAAATGTATAGAAAAATGTCCAACAAAGTCAATTAAGATTCAAAATAGTACTAATCTAAATGGGGTTATAAATAATTCTAATATATGCCTTTCTTATATAACTCAAAAAAAAGATATAGACTTTCCTTGGATAAATTTAATGGGGGGAAGGATATTTGGATGTGACTCCTGTCAGGAAGTATGTCCATATAATGAAAATATAGAAGGGAAAATTCTAGATGATTTTATATCTATTGATTATATGGATGATGTAAATCTGGAATCCCTATTAAATTTAGAAAATAAATCATTTAAAGATAATTATAAAGTAACATCCTGTGGCTGGCGAGGAAAGAATATATTAATAAGAAATGCTATGATAGTAGCTTTTAATAAGGGGAAACTAAAATCCCAATATGGGGATAATATTAAATCACCCTATGTTAAGGAATATTTTGAAAAGCTAAAGAGAAATAAAAAGAAATAAAAAATACACTGTGAAGTTTTATATTGAAAGTTTTACATAAACAGTGTATCTTAAATTAGTCACATAGTATTTATAATAGAATTTATGTAAATATGATATATTTATATAATATAGGGGGTAAGAGAATATGATGTCTCCAAAAGTTGCAAAAATAATAGGTGTATTACCAGACTCAGTAGAAAAATATATTATGAAAAAGTTTACAAGTAGGGTTATGCATAAATATGTAAAGCTAAATATTGAAGGTAAAGAGAATTTAAAGGACATAGAAAGACCAACATTATTTGTATGTAATCATTTAAGCAATGCAGATGTAATCATTGTAAATGAAGCAATAAAAGAGATTGATCCTACATACGTAGCGGGTGCGAAATTAAGTTCAGATCCTGCAACGAAGCTTGGAACTAAGCTGTATAAGAATACTGAAATAAAAGCAAATTCTCCAGATAAAGAGGGCTTGAAAAAGATAATTGATCTTATAAAAAAAGGTGAAAGTATAATGATATTTCCAGAGGGTACTAGAAGTAGAGCAGGAAGTATGATAGAAGCTAAAAAGGGCATTTTATTAATTGCTAAATTGGCAAAGGTACCAATAGTTCCACTAGGACTTTATGGCACGGAAAAATTGTTACCTATAAATAGTCAAGGTGAAATGAACGAAGAAAGATTTGTTAAAGCTGATGTAACAATAAAAATAGGAAAGCAGATAAGTATGCCTTCTAAGATTAGTGGGGAAGATAAAAAGGACTATGACCTTAGAGCCATGAATGACATAATGACAAGCATATCAGATTTATTACCTAAAGAATATAAAGGATTTTATGGAGAAAATCAATCATATAGAGAAATATAGAAGAATTATATATATCTAAATAAAACACATTGGGATTTAATACACACCTAATGTGTTTTTGCTTTTATAAAAATAGTTTCTTGGTAAAGGGATTAAACATTATGATATTAGGTAGTATATGTAAATAAAGAACGATATAAATAAAAGGAATACATAGTAAAAAAACATTTACAGCAAAACAATGTTTTGTTATACTAACAATGGAGGTGATTACATGAAAGGAAATTTAATATCTAAAAAAGAACTTTTAGAAATAATGGGGATTTCCTATGGACAGCTATATAGATGGAAGAGGAAGAATCTTATTCCAGAAGAATGGTTTATTAAGAAGTCCAGTTATACAGGACAAGAAACATATTTCCCAAAGGATAAAATAATCCAAAGAATAAATAAAATATTAAGTTTGAAGGATGAGATATCCCTAGATGACATGGCAGAGTCATTTTCTCCAGAGAAAACAAATAAAAGGATAAGCAGTGAAACTATTTTATCTAGAGGTATAGTTCAGCCTAGTTCTTTATATATTTATAAGAGTTTTAATAAGAATACCAGTGATTTTGAGTTTATAGAAGTTATTATTATGAGTGTAATAGAAAAAATATTAATGGTGTATGGTTTTAAAGAGGAATATATTGAGGAATCTATAAACTTGATTACGAAGGTTCCTGATATTTTGGAACAAGAGAATATAATTTTAATAGGAATACAACGAAACAATGTTTTTTTACCTATGGTTTTAAGTGGTTGTACTTCAATAGTATTTGGGGAGCAATGTAGTGAAGTTTTTAAAATAAATATTATAGAGCTTATTGAAGAAATCAAAATCAAACTATGACTTTAATATTACTAATTAAAAGACTATGGAGGGATAATTATGGTAGTTTCAGAAATGATTAAAATACAAAATGGAAGAGTTTTAAATTTATCAGGTTCAAGTGAATGTAAATTTCAAGGTGGAGAATATGAAAGTATTAGAGTAAGTGGATCCAGTGATTTAACGGGAAACTATACAAGTAATGAGATTATAATAACAGGTTCCTGTGATATTGAAGGTGACTTAAAGGCAGGAACTTTAAGAATAAGTGGGAGTAGTGATATTGTAGGAGATATAGAAGTTGACAGCTTGCATAGAACTGGTTCCTGTGATATTTCGGGAAATGTTAGAGCGAATATTATAAAATCAAGTGGCTCAGGGGACATTACTGGATATGTTGAAGTGGATAGATTACAGATAAGTGGCTCCGGGGATATAATTGGAAATGTTAATGCTGATTATATAAGTATAAGTGGATCTTCTAATATAGATGGGAATGTAGTATGCAATTTTATTGAGCTTGCAAATTCTAGCGATATAAATGGAAGTTTATCAGCTAAAACTATAAATTTAAAAGGCAACTGTGATATAAATGGGGAGGTAACAGGAGAAGAGTTAACTATAAGTGGAAATGTTACTTTGAATGAAAGTTGTGAGGTAGCTTATTTTAAGAGCTATGGAGCAGTAGAAATAACAAGGCATCTATATGCAGAAGAGGTGGACATACGTATTGGTGGGGACTGTGAAATTGGTGAGATTGGAGCTGGTAAGGTAACTATTAAAAGAGTTGAAATTAAAGATATGATTAAAAAGAACGGAATATTCAGTAAAATTATTAATAACTTTAAAATTACTGAGAAATTTTTAAGAGCTGATGTAATAGAAGGTGATGATATATTCTTGGAGAATACTATAGCTAGGATAGTAAGAGGAAAAAACATAGTTATAGGGGTAAATTGTGAAATTGAAAATATAGAGTATATATAAGAATATAGAGTTTTACCAGAAGGAAAGAGTCCATCTAAGGTTAAAGATATAGTTAAGTCATAAAGAAGTTGAAATACAATATATAGGTTTGGAGGAAGTTAATATTTCATAGGGGGGAATGGGTATGTTAAATGGAGAAAAATATGGGGTTTTAGATATAATAAAAATTCCTTTTAAGTTTGCACCCTTATATTCCGTCATTTTGGCACTTGCAAAACTTACAGAAGGCTTAGTACCAACTTTACAGGTATTGGCAACGGCTAAGTTTTTAGATACGGCTATTTCAATAGTTGGTGGCAAAATGAATGTAATAGGGGTATTTACACCAATTTTTATGGTGGTAATTTTAATCGCATATAGTTGGATTTCAGAGAAACTTATTAAGTTTATTGAGGTCAAACTAGAGATTAAACTTCGAGAGGCGTTTAGGGTTATTATCACAGAAAAAAGAGCAAGATTAAAATATAAGTATGTAGAAAATAATGATACTTGGGATTTAATATCTAGGATAGCTAAGGAGCCTGAAACACAATGTAAGAGAGCTTATATTGAATTACTATCTTTAAGTGAAATGTGTATTAGAGTAGTAGGACTATTAATTGTTTTAATAACTCAAGTTTGGTGGACAGCCCTATTAGTAGTATGTATTTCAATTCCATTATTTTATTTAGCTTTAAAAGGTGGGGAGGCAACCTATGAAGCTAATAGAGAAGTATCTAAATATAAAAGAAGATATGAATATCTTGGAGAAGTTCTAAAGGGCAGAGAAGCGGTTGATGAGAGAACAATGTTTGGATACTCAGAAGAAGTTAATAAAAGGTGGATAGATCAATATGAACGTGCAAGAAAAATAGAAGTAAAAGTAACGGCAAAATGGTTTATTAAAATGAAAGTAGGAGGAGTTATAACAGCACTCATGTCAATGTTAATAACATTGACACTTGTAACACCATTGAAGGAAGGTTTTTTATCAGTTGGTATGTTTATATCAATCATTAATAGTGTTTTTGAGCTTATTCAAATTATGTCATGGCAACTTACTCATTATGTAGATCAACTTGCGAAGAATATAGAGTATTTAAAAGATTTAAGTAGATTTTCTAATTTACATGAAAGTGAAGGTGCTTTAGACTTGCCAGCTATTGATGCTTTGCAACTAAAATCATTAGAATTTAAAAATGTATCATTCAAATATCCCGGCATGGAAAATTATATATTGCATGATATGTCGTTTTATATTGAAGAAGGTAAGCATTATGCATTTGTAGGAGTTAATGGTTCGGGTAAGACAACTATAACAAAACTTATTACTGGGTTGTATGAAGATTTTGAGGGTGAAATTTTAATAAATGGTATAAGTATAAAGGAATATAGCCAAAGTAAATTAAAATCTTTGTCATCTGTAGTGTACCAAGATTTTGCAAAGTATTGTATAAGTTTTAATGAAAATATAGGTTTAGGCAATGTGAATAATATTAACAGCCTAGAAGTTGATATAAGTAAAGCTATAGAAGTTATAGAGTTAAACGATGTTGTAGAGGAATTACCTAAGGGGGTAAATACTGAATTAGGTAAAATTAAAAGTGATGGACAGGATGTATCGGGAGGTCAATGGCAGCGTATTGCAATGGCAAGATCCATTATAAGTCCCGCTTCACTTAGGATATTAGATGAACCAACAGCAGCCTTAGACCCTATAAGTGAGAGCAATCTATATGAAAAATTTGAAGAGATAAGCAGGGGGAGCACCACTATATTTATAAGTCATAGACTTGGTTCCACTAAGCTTGCTAATGAAATATTTGTTATTGCAGATGGAGCTATAGTAGAAAAAGGATCTCATGAGGAGCTTGTTAACATGAATGGATTGTATGTTGAAATGTATGAAAGTCAAAGGAGTTGGTATTTATAAATGAGTAAAAGTAATAATAAAAATATATCTTTTTTTAAGATAGTACGAAATATAATGCCTATGGCTATAAAATCATCACCTCTGTTATTTGTGACCATTAATATAGTGGGTTGCATACATGGTATGTCCTTTGCAATTAATACATTCATGACACAAATGTTTTTCGACGCCGCTACTAATATGGTAACAAATAATGCTTCCATTAATACAGTAATATTAATTGGAGTAGGTTTAGGTTTAGCTTTAATATTTTCTCAGCTGTTAAATGGAGTACATAATTTTATGGGCGATTTTCAATTAAAGATTCTATATAGGGATTTATATAAAAAAATAAATGAAAAATCTAGTAAAATATGCCCAATTAATTTTGAGAATCCATCCTTCTTAGATGATATAAGCAAGGCTGACGAAGGTGCCATGGGAGCATTAAACATAATTATAGTTTTAATGTCAATATTCACAATATATATAGCATATTTTATTTTTATGGGGTTATATCTTTACAAATTAAAGCCTATATTAGCTTTATCCTTAATAATTATATTTATACCAATAGCGATAACACAGACTATAAAGGTTAAAGTATTTGGGGACTTATCAGATGAGTCAGCTCCTTTAAGAAGAGAATATGAATATTATGAAAGGTGTATTGTAGACAGAGAGTATTATAAGGAAACAAGACTTCTAGGTAGTTTTCATTTTTTTAAGGGTCTATATTTAAAGTCAATGAAATTATTGGACAAGAAAATATGGAAAGCAGAAAAGAAGTCAGGTCTTATTGAATTAGGTATGGAAATTATAACTTTGATAGGATATATGGGAGTAGTATATTTACTTGTGTACTCACTAATAAAAGGTGATATATCAGTTGGTGCATTTGCAGCGGTTTTTTCATCTATAGAAGTTATGTTTATGTTAATGCAAGAAGTAATATGTAGCCATATAGGTAGTGTTGCACAAAGCTTAGGTAGTGTTAGAAACTTAATAAGATTTTTAGAGATGGAAGAAAGAGGAGGTAAAGATATAGAAATTCAAGGTGTACCTGATATATCTTTAGAAAATATAGAATTTATTTATCCTGGAGCAGAGAAAAAATCTATTATTAATTTGAATTTAAAAATCAACAAGGGAGAGACCATTGCCATAGTAGGAGAAAATGGAGCAGGTAAAACTACTTTAGTTAAACTTATTACTGGATTGTACACTCCTGAAAATGGACGAGTTTTAATAGGTGGAATTGATGCAGCTAGCATTTCTACAAAGTCATTATATAAAGGAATATCAGGAGTATTTCAAAAATACCAAAGATATAAGATGACACTTGAAGAAAATGTGTCTATAGGAGCTATGGATGAAGATTATAGTATAGATAATAAAAGCATTGAAAAAAAAGTTGAAGAAGCTGTAGAAAAAGCAGATTTAATATTAGATAATGAAAAATTTCCAAAAGGATATGATACTATGCTTTCCCGTGAATTTGATGGTGTTGATTTATCTGGAGGTCAATGGCAGAGGATAGCAATAGCAAGGGGGTTTTATCGTGCTCACAATATGATAGTATTAGATGAACCAACTGCGGCCATAGATCCAGTAGAAGAAAGTAGAATATATAAAAAGTTTCATGAAATGTCAAAGGGTAATACGTCTATAATTGTTACCCATAGATTAGGTTGTGCTAAAATAGCAGATAGAATAGTAGTTATGGACAATGGAAATATATCAGAAATAGGAACCCATGAGGAATTAATAAATAATAAGGGGAAATACTATGACATGTATGAAGCCCAAAGTAAATGGTATGTAGAAGAGGAAGTACAACTAATATAGCAATGTTACAACTTAAATACTTTGAAATATAAATCTTTAGAAGATTTAATGAAAATTACTATTGATAAATATGAGCTCTTTGGTATATTATTATCTTATAGGAGTACATAATATAACAATGTATTCTAGTCAAGGACAAATGATCCCGTAATATGCATAAAATTTTGAACTTATTATTTTAAAATATTATATTTAATTCAGTTAACAGCTGATATATGGAGGTATACATTATGTCAAGTAAAAATTTAGAGAAGTATTTAAGAGAAAATTTAGCGGATTTAAAAAGCAAGGGCTTATACAATGTGATTAATCCATTACAAAGTGCTAATGGTCCAATAATCACAATAGATAATAAAAAGTTTATAAACCTTTCTTCAAATAACTATTTAGGATTAGCGACTAATCCAAGAATGGTTAAGGCAAATATTGAAGCAACTGAAAAGTATGGTGTAGGTGCAGGTGCTGTTAGAACTATTAATGGTACAATGCAGGTTCATGTAGATCTTGAAAGAAAGTTAGCGGAGTTTAAGCATACAGAGGCTGCTATTGCATTTCAATCAGGATTTAACTGTAATATGGCAGCTATTTCAGCTATTATGGATAAAAATGACGCCATATTATCAGATGAATTAAATCATGCATCTATTATAGATGGTTGTAAACTATCTAGAGCTAAAATAATTAGAGTTAATCATTCAGATATGGAAGATTTAAGAGCAAAGGCTAAAGAAGCTACTGAATCAGGATTATATAATAAAGTAATGGTTATTACTGATGGTGTATTCTCAATGGATGGAGACATAGCTAAGTTACCAGAAATAGTGAAAATTGCTGAGGAGTTTGACTTAATAACATATGTTGACGATGCTCATGGTTCAGGAGTATTAGGAAAAGGTGCTGGAACAGTTAAGCATTTTGGACTATCAGATAAAATAGATTTACAAATAGGAACATTATCTAAGGCTATTGGTGTAGTTGGCGGATATGTTGCAGGAAGACAAGACTTAATAGATTGGTTGATGGTTAGAGGTAGACCATTCTTATTCTCAACTTCATTAACCCCAGGTGCTGCGGCTTCTTGTATTGAGGCTGTAAATATATTAACAGAGAGTACTGAGTTACATGATAAACTTTGGGAAAATGGAAACTACTTAAAGAAGGGCTTAAAAGAATTAGGCTTTAACATTGGAAATAGTGGAACTCCAATTACTCCTTGTATTATTGGAGATGAATCAAAAACTCAAGAATTCAGTAAGAAATTATATGAAGAGGGAGTTTATGCTAAGTCAATAGTTTTCCCAACAGTACCAAAGGGAACAGGAAGAGTTAGAAATATGCCAACAGCAGCTCATACTAAAGAAATGCTTGATAATGCTTTGGTTATATATGCTAAGGTAGGTAAGGAAATGGGTATAATTAAGTAGTAAAATCTTTATGAGGGAACTATAAATATGGTTCTCTCATGATTGTAGTAATATAAAATGGTATGAAATTACATAATGTAAATATAAACCGTGGAGGGTAAAACTATGAAGAAAATTTTAGTAACTGGTTCATTAGGACAAATAGGTACTGAATTAGTTGGAAAAATGAGAGGTATTTATGGCAATGATAATGTTATAGCTACTGATTTAAGAAAGGTAGAAGGAAATTCTGTAGTAGAATCTGGTCCTTTTGAACTATTAGACGTTACGGATGCAAAAGCTATGCATGATATAGCAAAAAAATACGAAGCAGATACAATAGTTCACTTAGCTGCATTATTATCAGCAGTTGCAGAGGCTAAACCACAAGTAGCATGGAACATTAACATGGGCGGACTTGTAAATGCTTTAGAGGTTTCTAGACAATTAGATTGTCAATTTTTCACACCAAGTTCAATAGGAGCTTTTGGTCCATCTACTCCTAAAGTAGATACTCCACAAGATACTATTCAAAGACCTGAAACAATGTATGGTGTAAATAAGGTTGCTGGAGAATTATTATGTGACTACTACTATAAGAAATTTGGCGTAGATACAAGAGGAGTTCGTTTCCCAGGCTTAATTTCATATGTTGCGCCTCCAGGTGGTGGAACAACAGATTATGCTGTAGATATATATTATGAAGCAGTAAAAAACAAAAAATATACATCATACATAGATAAGGGAACTTACATGGATATGATGTATATGCCAGATGCTTTAAATGCCATTGTTAATTTAATGGAAGCTGATCCAAGCAAGTTAAAACATAGAAATGCATTTAATATTGCTGCAATGAGCTTTGAGCCAGAGCAAATAGCTGCTGAAATCAGAAAGCATATTCCAGAATTTACAATGGACTATGCTGTAGACCCTATAAGACAAGCAATAGCAAATAGCTGGCCAGATTCAATAGATTGTTCAGCTGCACAATCAGAGTGGGGATTCAAAGCTGAGTATGATTTAGCTAAGATGACTACTGATATGTTAGAGAAAGTAGCTATTAGAAACATAAAATAAATTATACAAAGGTTAATTAAAAAACAGTAGATATAAATTTATTGAAACTTAGGCGTTAAAGGTTTTACTAAAGGAATTATCTACTGTTTTTATTTGTAATATATAATATTATTTATCAAATCCATTTCTAGAAAGTACACCTTGATTATAATAATGTTTAACCTCATCCATGCGGGTTACAAGATCTGCAAGATCTATAAGTTCTATTTCCCATTAAAAATCATCTCCTAAACTTTATGTAAGCCATATATATTAATTATAGGGCATATAAAAGTTATAGTCTATTTATAATAATAAGCATATAATATACAGTGGAATTGTTATTTTTACAATAATATATAGCATGAAAAAATTAGATGTTTGTAAAATTTATTTTACTTAATAATAAAAAGTTTAGTAACATTATTTAAAATACACTAGGATATTTTTATAAGGTATAGTATATTAAGTAGGAATGAAGAATTTATAAATGGAGTGAATAAAATATGAGAATGAGAAGAAAACCTTGGGCAAGACCTGAGCTAGAGTCAGTGGATTTCTTTTTAACTAACCCTAAAGAGTATAAGGGTAAGTGGAAAGAACTTTTTGGAAATGATAATCCAATATATGTTGAATTAGGATGTGGAAAGGGTACGTTTGTATCTGTTCATGCAGCTGAGAATCCTAAGATAAACTACATAGCAATAGATCTTAAAGATGAAGTATTAGTACTTGCTAAAAGGGATATAGAAGAAAAATTTAAGGCTCAAAACAGAGAGAGCATAGATAATGTAAAAATAATGTCTCAAGAGATTGGACTTATAGAAGACTTATTTGAGGAAGATGAAATAGATCATATTTTCATTAACTTCTGCAATCCTTGGCCTAAGGCAAAACATAAAAAAAGAAGATTAACATACAATGCATTTTTAGCCAAGTATAGAGGATTCTTGAAATCACAATCTGAAATATGGTTTAAGACTGATGATGATGAGTTGTTTTTAGAATCACAGGAGTATTTTACAAGAAGTGGATTTGTTATAAGTTATATTACATATGATTTACATGAATCTGATTTTCTTGGGAATGTTACAACAGAGCATGAGGAAATGTTCTCAGCAAAAGGAATAAAGATTAAGTGTTTAATTGCTAAATCTACAAAATAAGAAATTCTTAGATAAAATCCATAAAGATTTACTTGTAACAATGTAAAACCTTATGGATTTTATTTTTAATAAAAGTTATGATATAATTAATAATCATTATTAATACCTGGGATAGAAATAATATTTTGAAAGCTTTTATGAGGAGCCACTAGATTTTTTATGAAGCAGAACTTTTCACTGTACAGTATGTCAACAGCCCACTACCCTAAAGGGATAGGGGCTTGGGGCGACAAGCCCTAAGTGTCTGCTCTGAAAGTAGT
>JAVXGR010000034.1:0-17275 GCA_036657335.1 Clostridium sp.
GGGTTTTGATATCCACCTTGTTGATTTTGGTATCCACCCTGTTGGTTCTGGTATCCACCTTGTTGATTTTGGAATCCATCCTGTGGGTTTTGATATCCACCTTGTTGATTTTGGAATCCATCCTGTGGGTTTTGATATCCACCTTGTTGATTTTGGAATCCTTCCTGTGGTTTTTGATATCCACCTTGTTGATTTTGGAATCCTACTTGCTGATTTTGGTATCCACCTTGTTGATTTTGATATCCACCTTGTTGATTTTGATATCCGCCTTGTGGGTTTTGGAATCCTACTTGCTGATTTTGGGATACAATACCATTATTATTTATGCTTTCATAATCAACTGTTTTTATATTATCCATTGATTCTTCTATAATATTATTTTTATTTTCATTCATAATTTTCTATCCCCTTTTTATCTTTTTAATATTCTTGAAAAAACGCTTTGTTTTAAATTAATTACTTTATTATATTTAGAAGTATAGTTCATAATATCTAATCTAACACTATCTATAGATGTCTCTTTCAGTACATTATTAATATTAAACAATCCTGAAGGATTAAAGATAACTATATCAATTCCTATTGTATGTATATATCCTAAAAGCATCTGCATAGATTCATGCATAATCTCCTCATCATTCAAGTAAATAACTAGTTTAGGTATATTACCTGTGAAATCAAAGTTATCTACCATCCTTACTATATTCTCATTCAATCCCAGAACTAAAACCATTAATTTCAAAGTTCTTTCTTTATCAAAAGGTTTAACAAATATATCCTTGTTACCTATTGTTTCATTAAATTTTTTAAGCAGAAAATTTTGAACATCATCACTATATTTTGAAAATTTATATATAGGCAACTTTTTAACTTCATCTATATCAAAGGATCCATCACTTAACTGACAAAACATAATTTGAAACATATCCTCTGTAACGTCTAAATCAGCTGAAAAATAACCATTATTACAAAACATGGTGTTCTCAGAAGTAATACAATGTTTAACAAGTTTCTGGTATTCAAATTTATCTGAATACTCTCCATCGACTTTTTTAAAAAAGCAAGGCACTCTTACAGTTGTTCCCTCTACCTTAAATCCACTTCTCAATTTACAGGGTTCATTCCAGTAAATATATATATCTTCTAGTATTGTGTCTAAGACAACACTTTTGGTATATCCTTTTCTAAATTGCCATGGTTTAAACATCCCTGTATTGCTAAATAATTGTTCCTCAACATCTCTTTGAATCTGTTTGGTAATAGTTTCGAAATTTTCAATAACCTTACCCTTGTTTGCTCTTTCAGCAAATGATTCCACATTTAATATACCCATACTTTTGACACTTTTACTTATATTATCAGTTTCGATAGCATCCCAAAATTCTTCTTTTAAGGGATTAATATATATTACATCAAAATCCATTTTAAATAACATAATCAAAAAATAAATTTCATGTTTTTCGATATTTCCATAGAAAATACATTTAGGAGTTACGTCTCCATCATATTTAATATTCCTTGCCCACATATATGCCCATACAATAAGTTTAGTTATAAAATTATTTCGTACATTATCATTGAAAAAGTTTTCTTTTAAGATTGCTATTGGTATTACATAATCCATTGCTTTTAAGAACTTATTATTGATGTTAATATCCTGAAAAATAGATATTTCTTGTGATGACATATTGTAAATATCCATATTTCTTAATTCATTATATATATACTGAATCAGCTCCATTTCTCCACTAAGTGGAATCGTATTATCAAATATAATACACTTGTCCTCTTCTTCCTTACACTTGCTATCTATAGTCTTTATTAAATTATCATATTCATTGCTATTATCAACACCTATGAATCTATAGAAATAGGGCTTAAGTGCACTGTAATTATCCTCTCTTTCAAACCTGTTTCTAAACATATAACTAGTTATATTATTCAAATTTATAGCCATCTACAAAGCCAACCCTCTTCCCTTATGAAATTAATATTCTACTTTAATTCTATCCTATAACCCTGCTTTAATCAACTTTAATTTAAGCACTATCAGTACGCTAACACCACTTCTATAGGAGCTATCATCCTACTCTTAAAGAAGCTTAAATTTTACTGTTGGGAATATTCTAAAACGGGTTTAATTGCCTTTTGTAGCTATTCTACTGAGGATATATTTATATGTCTCAATTAAATTTCTGAATCCAAATTATTTTTCACTATAAATTCTTCCCTATGTACGGATAAGGCTTGTTTTTAGCCATATATAGTTTGAATATATTATATCCAAACTAGAGATATATTGCATTTTAATCTAAATAACTATACTTATATACTCTAACCATATTATGTTTATAGATTACACACATTATACTCATAAAATCCATTTACAAAATCTAATATTTCTTCTGTTGAATTAATAGCAGATTTTTTAGTTACTATGGAATCTTTATGTTTAAATTCACAATGCTTTGGAAGAACTGAAATCCCCCTCATAGTAAACTCTCTATCAACTTCGCTATCACCAGAAGTTATTAATCTTTTGATTTTAAATCTTTCCACAACATAATCTAAGGCTGGAAGTTTATTTACGCCTTCATGGATTATAAAAATTTTAGCTTCGATCTTAATGACTTCAATATGTTTTTCGAAACTATTCTTTATTATCTCATAAAATTTGTCGGCCTCATCACTGTTTAAACATTTTACAGTTATATAAAAATCTTCAATATTTCTAACTTCTAATATATTTATTTTCTCTTTAAACTTTATATGTAATTCATTTAAATAGTTAATATTATATTTTAGTTCCTCATCACTAACTATATTCTTCATTTTCTCATTCCAAACCAGATCTAGCTCTCCGTAAATATATATTTGTGCACCATTGGAACAAATAATAACATTGGGCTCGTATTTCCTTATAAAATCAACTCTTAAAGTTTGTCTTATATTTCTCATAGTACAGGGTATAAACTCAAAGTTTTTTAACTTAAGAAGATTATCTAATTTTTCATATGCTAATTCTGTCATATAAGTTATTTCTCTTTCTCCTATGAGCTCTACACATTTGAACCCCTTATTCTTCGAATGGATAATCGTTCTATCTAGATCTGTAATAAAATATAATTTTTCCATCTAATTTAATTCCTCTTCAATTATTGCTATACAATTATAGTCACTATTTTTATATTCAACAACCTCTACATTCTTTTCTTTTGATAGCTGAATTATATGTTCAACATTCTTATCATTCTTGTTTTTAACTAATATAATTCTCGGTTCTCTTCTTAATAAAACCCTAGCTGATTCACCGACACTTAATTTAATATTATTAATATTTTTAATATTATAGCATCTTTGAATATCCTCTGTAATATTTCTAGAGTAGTTTAAATCCTTAGTTTCAGTAACTAAATCGGCTTCATTAATTTTAATTTTACTAAATTCATCATAGATATCATTAATAAATCCCTGTGAATAATCATCATCCTTTAAATACTCTAGAGTTTTTGCACCATGAAAATCATCTTTCCCAATATATCTAGGATTATGAATTGTCCTACTAATAAGCCCACTTACTGTTGCATTCAAACAACAACTTGGTATTCCTATATCCTCTGTGGTGCCGCAGATACTACAAAGCTTTGCAGGATCAGAAATTACAGCTAAGGAATTATCAATATTGGTATTGTTTTCATGGTTAAATTTCCTTATAGATTTATCAAGTTCCTTAGTTATGGATCCTTTACCAGTCCATCCATCTATAAATTGAATCCTTCCTTGAGGATTTTCTTTTAAGATATACTTCAGTGCATTAATGTCTATTCCCTTCCCCCTTATAATTGAAATACTATAATGTGGAACTTCTAAATTGAACTTAAATTTAAAATATTTTTTAACTAGAATTCCATAAGGTGTACCTGCTCTAGCCAGTGAAACTAAAATTAGGTTATTTCCTTTTTCTCTATACATAGTTTCTGATATCTTTGCAACATAATATGCTATTATATTCTTATCTCTTTCCATCATTTTTAAAAATATATTTTTAATATCTTCACTGGGCTTGCTCTCCTTAGATATCATCTCTGAGTAATTAACCCCTTGCCTAATTAAAGATTCCTTTTCTTCTAGGGTGATTTCCTCGATTATACCAGTAAGATCCTTAAGTAAAAATATACAATCATTCTCATATGTACTTTTTACTGTCTTCATATCTTCACTCCTTCATTACAGCTTTAATCTTATTTAAAATCTATTTTGCTAATCATAGATCTTCATATCATTGCTCTACGCACTTGTCTAAAGACTAAGAGTCCTCTTTCTGAATATATCTATTTGCTCAATATTGTACAAGTTAATCCTAAGACTCATATAAAGTCATCCTCAAATTCTTTATAATACCCATAGTTCATTCTATAAGCTTTTCTAAGTTCTTACTAGAATTTATATTCCTACGATAGTTTAAATCTTTACTATAATTATATTATTAGTTAATTTCACATTTAAATCATCCTCTGTTATTAAAATAACCCTATGATATTTTTTTTCAATTTCATCCTTATTATAAAAATAATATTTAACACCATTATGATAAAAAACATTTTTTTGTTTTATTGGATATCCCTCTATATCGTCACAAAATATAGGGCTCCTTGTTGTACTTTTAAAATAAACTTCTGCATTTAAATAAGATGCAACTCTTGATGGAATATAGATATTTTCTCCATGTCCTAGAACTAAAATCTTCTCATTCTCCCCAATTTTCTCTTGGATCTTAAGCGCTACTTCTCTACACTTTTCTTCTAACTTTTCTATCTCTTTAAAGTCAACTCCAAATCTTCCACTATGACTTAAATAGCTTTCACCAGTAGGTTTTAGAGCTGTTGGTATTTTCACCCTCTCCAAGCACTTTAATTCTAAAACCTTGGTTTTTTCCTCTATAAGCTCCTCATTATTATCAATATAAATTCTTGAATCATTAATTTTTATATCTCCTGAAATCAATGATAAAACAGTAATTAATAAGCACTCTTCACAAGCAACCTTATTAAGTCTATCTATATTTTCTTGATTTCTCCAATCTAAAATACTTAAAACTGTAAATTTCTTTACATTTGTAATCCTTTTAAGTTCTTTTATTATATTAATTATAGATTTTCCTGTTGTTATTTCATCATCAACTATTATTATTCTATCTGCATTAATTAGCCTATTGCTTTCTAATGCAAAACATTTATGAGACGTGGCATGTGAATGCTCCTCTTCAAAGTTTATAATTGAATTTACTCCAATTATGTCTTCCCTTGTAGTTGTAATATAGTAAGAGCCTTCAATAGCTGCAGCTACTGCCATCCCAAGACCTGTAGCCGTTTCTGCAAATCCTAAAATACATATATCTTCCTTAGTCTTATATGGCTTTTCATCTTGCTTTTTTCCATATATTAATGATGCTAATGAAAATCCTATTTCTTTGCATACACCTGGTTTAACCTCTATATGCTTACCTAAAACTTTACTAATAAATAAAAAATTTCTCTTGCTATTATTTATTCTATGTCCTAAACAGACTAAATCATCTATGTTGAAATTGTAAATATTTTCTTTAACCTTTATATCAATGCTCATTTTTATTTCCCCTTTTCCATGTCCAAGTGTATATACTGTATAAATTCCAGTAATAATTCCGCAGTAGTGATTCTTTGCCATTAGTTAATCTAAACTAGCTTAACCTAAATCAGCTTAGATTAGATTAACTTAAATCAACCTATTTTACCCTGAATAACCCTAATTCGGACTAAATATTCCTTAATAAACCTAAGTTAGCCTGATTGATTCAGTAGTGAAACTTACTTTAACTATATATTCTCTGTTAATATAATTTGTCATAGCTTATGCCTTCATTTAATACTCCAAATACCTCTGCCCTAAGCAATGTCTTTTTAGCCCAGTTTAAGTGAGGAACAACTTCATTCATTTTATTTCCGCCGTATCCCTTAAATACTCCGCCCACCTCTGAATCTTTCATAATATTACTAGCATCTATATATTCTTCATAGGAGACTGCGTATACTGCATTAACATATTTTGCTTGACTTGGATGAATTATTGTTTTCCCACAAAATCCATTTTCTTTATCAAGTTTAATTTCATTAATTAATCCCTCAATCTCACGAGATTCTTTATTCAAAGAAAAATATTCCCAAACAGGAGCTGAGATAACATAGTCCTCATTGCCCCTTAAAAACATATTTATAATGTCAATTAGACAGTCACTAACAACACTGACATTGTATATATTAGAGTCAACAGTCCTTCTTAATCCAAACTTAGAAGAAAAATCCGTACCTCCAACTCTTATATTTAAAATAATATCCTTATATCTATATAGCATTCCTTTAATAGTAACTAATTCTTCAATTCTACTTTCTTTATAAATAATTTCTTCAGTTTCTAAAATTGGCATAACATATAAAATCTCATGGAATTCATGGCTTAAATTCCTTACATGTCGAAGATACATTTCTCCATTTTTAGAATTAAACTTTGGAAAAATAAAACCTGCAATTAATTTAATACTTTCTTTGTTTAGTCTCTCTGTAAAGTTTATGAACTGACTGTAATTTCTAATCCTAATAAATATTAAGGGGATATCACAATCATTAAATTCACTATTAGAATTCATATAATAATTAAGTTTATTTAACATATTTAGTACATTATTTTCACATATTTCAACATCACTTTCCTTTATTGAATCCTCAAAACAAATTGAAATTGAACCTAAGTTACTAAATTCACCTGAAATTATTTTTTTGTAAATATCTATGTGTCCGTTCATGTATAAATTAGCACCAAGAGCATATTTTAAAACTTCTTTTTTAGTGTTTTTATCAAATTTATTTGGTTCTTTATAAAATAATTTACTTTCTATAAATTTAAAATGTATCACTTTTATACCAACTTTCTTTTATAAATATAAAAGTACATATTTATATTCCTGCTCTATATGCACTTTTAAATAATATAACATCAATTGGTTATAATTATAATATATTATTTATAATTTCACCATTCCTTCATTATTTCTTCATATTATTTACATTTTTTCTATAAGTACTTGTATCTGACAATTATAGTTTTCTGTATTAAAGAAGTCATTGAATAATTCCACTTCAATAAATTCTTTAACTTTCAAAGCATTTTCTTTAATATAATTGATTATCTTTTCCACGGCTTCCTTTTCGTTATATTTACTATAAGACAATGTTATATATCTTCCCCTTGTCAATATCTTCATATCACTATCCATTTTTATCTTATAGGGTTCTTCAATCTCACTAAAAACATATGTTGGCTCTATATTTCCTGAGGAGTTAAAATTATATATGATTCCTTTTCCCATGGATATGGATATGTTTTTATCTTGAATAATTTTTTCTAAGTCTGAATAATAGAGTAACTCCTTTAAACTACCTGTTTCCATACATGGCACTATGATTATATGTCTTTCCTTAAAATTTTTAATAACTATTTCATTATTTTCTATTATATCCTTAGATTGCTCTAAGTTTATGTTCAATGTGTCAATATTTTTAATTATTTTTTTCATCTTATTTATATTTTCTTGTGCTTCAATTTTTTTAAACTGCAAAAATTGTACTAACTTATTAGTATCACATACCTTAAATATCTCTTGAAGTTCCGCTATGCTAGTTCCTAAAGCTCTACATCCTTTTATAATATCAATATAAATAAATTGTTCTATGGAATAATATCTATATCCAGTTTCTTTATCAATATATTTGGGAATAAGAATACCCACCTTATGATAATATCTTAAAGCTTTTATTGTAACCTCTTTAATTTCAGCAAATTCTCCAATAGAAAATAAATTGTTCATTTTAAATAACCTCCCCATATTCTAAGTACCCTACATAGATCTTTTAAAATTGTATTTGACTCTCCCCTTAGAGTACACATTATTATCATTATAAGATATTTTCAATAAATTTATTAATTAAATTTTATTAATAAGAAAGGACAGTGTATAAAAATGGACAAATTAATCTATAGACCTTTAGCTAAAGAGGACTACCCACGTATAAAAAAATTGATTGATGAGGCCTTTGGATTCCATGAAGCAATTAAGGATCCACATTTTTTAGATTTAACATTGAATATTTATCTTCAAGATTGTATTTTATCAAGTTCTTTTAGCATGGTAGCAGAAAAAAGCAATGAGGTAATTGGTATTATTCTAGGAGAAGCAGAGAAAGACAAAACCCATTTAAGAAAGGCCCATAATATATTAAGTGTGGCATCTACTATGATTAAGTTACTCCTATCTAGTAAAAAAAATAAAAATGCACTTAAAGAATTTTCATTAATTACACAGACCTACAAAGAAATTATGGAAGGTAAAAAAGATAATTTCCAAGGATGTGTACAGTTATTTATTGTATCCGAAGAATCTAGAGGACTTGGTATAGGAAAATCCCTAGTAAGTAAACTATCTGATTACATGAAGACTATGGATGTAAAATCCCTTTACTTATATACAGATACTAGATGTAATTATGGATTCTATGATAGTCAAAACTTTAACCGTATAGCGGAAAAAGAAATTTGCTTTGATTCAAATAATGAAAAGCTCAATATATTTCTATATAGTTATAATTTCTAATTAAACAGATATAAACTAGTAAGGGTAATGACTTAGACTATTTAATCATTACCCTTTTTATTAAACTCTTCTATCTATTCTTTCATAAATTATAGTCCATTGTATAAAATAAATTAATTGCTAAAAAAGCTTCATTTGCTCTTCAATTTTAAGTCTTGAAGATACCATAACCTCACTATTAACATTTTCATCAAGATAAGGATGAAGAACAACTTCATCTTCATAACCTTTAATGTGATTACTTCTCACATATTTAACACCGCTTTTTAACTTTGACTGAATAGTATTCAATACATAAATATTATCAAATCTATTATAAATGGCATCATCACCTAGGGCAGTAAAACAAATCAACTGCGTATTGCTCTTTTTAGCTATTTCCATCAATGGCTTTAACAAATGTGCTGAGCTGGTTTGTGCAAAGGGATTATCCATAACTATGACTTTTCCACTCTCATATCTATTAAATATATCATTACTATCTCTTCTCATATAGCTTAATAAACTAGATAGTATTACAAATGCAGAAAGGAAACCTTCTCCCCCTGAGTTTGTAGAAACTTCATTCCAGCTTATTTGTCTTTGCTTATCTTCTTCAATCTTGTATAGCTTTATATTTACACTACTAACAGATATTACTTCGTTAAATAAATTGTAATTAGTTATCCTATTACTTATAAGATCCTCAATACCTTGATTTTTATTTAAATTTGATAATGCTTGATCCCTTAGTTGCTCAATGTACTCTTTAAGTTTAGACTTATAAATATCTATGTTTTCATCCCATTTCGGAACAATTACATTAAGCATCTTAACACTTTTATTTCTAATCTTAATACTAGAATTACTGTCTATCTTAGCTAAATTTTCATTAACTTCTTTAATATAATCCATCATATTTTCTAATATCTTGGATTCTTCCTTGTTTATCATTTCAATATCCTGAGATAACTTAAGCATTTGCATATTAAATGACTCTTCATAGATATTCAACTGTTCCATAAGCTGTTTCGGAGCCTCTGCTAACTTATTAATAACTATAACTGTGTCCTTAAAGCTTTCATCATCACAAAAGACACTATTGTTTAATAACCTATTATCTATCTCCCTTTTTAATTCACTACTAGATTTACCTTGGCTATCACATAATTTCCTAAGATCACGTTTCTTAATACCAATTTCATTGTCTAATTCATCAATAGATATATATATGTTAATTTCATCCACAAGCTTTAAATCATTATATTCACTAAGATTTGATATAGCATTTGCAATATTATTTATAATCTTAGATAATCCTTTTTTCTTATTCTCTACTTCTTTAATTCTTATATCAATTTTTACTTCTTCTACTTCGTAATCCTTTATTATAATAGAGTCTCTAGATTTTAAAAAATCAGTATTACACTGCTTTTTAAGCTCCTTATATCCCTGATCAATTTGGGAAGTTATCCTTACTATTTCCATATTAATCTTAGACACCTGTGCTTCTTTATCTTTAATAAGTTGTTTTTGCTTTTTCTGCCTATTATCTATTTCTTTCATCTCAGAAATAGTATACTTAACCCCTGTGTAATCAGCATCAATAAGCCCTGCTCTTTCTGATTCATACTTTAGTTCATCAACTATTTTCTTATACTCACAGTTAGATTTATTGATTTTTTCTTTAATTTCTTTAATTGTACTATTAATACTTTTATTTAAAACATTAAACTCTGCAATTAGATCTTCCTTATCTTTTTCTATAAAAGTTCCCTTAGTGTATCCTAAGAATTCTTTCATATTATATTCAAGTTCCTTTAAACTAGATTCTAGGGACCTAACTGTATTATCCACATCCTTTGATTCCTTAGTTACATCCTCTAATCTTATGTTAAAATTATATTCTTCCCTGTTACGTAACTTTATTAACTCTTCATTATTTCTAAGGTCTTCCTTACTCTTTGTATAAGATAAATATTCTGATTTTAAATCCCTAAAGTCAGATTCCTTTCTTTCAAGTAATGAATAATTCTCATTAAAGTTAATTTTACTTTTCTCAATTTTGCCTATATTTATTACTATGTTGCTAATTTCCATATTGATTTTTATTAAGTCATGGCTTAATTTAATACTTTTTTCTTGAAGCTCTGAAAGAATCTTTTTTAAATCCTTATATGATTCCTCTGTTAATTCTGAATAAAAAATTGAAGACCTTTTTTCAATAAACAATTCTATTTCATCATTAATATTAAGTACCTTTTTGTTTTCAACTTCTATTTCTTCATACTTATTCTTTATTAAAAGATTCAACTCTTCTTCATTTAAAAGCTTTTTATTAAATGAGACTAAAAACTCTAATCCATTCAATTCAATCAATCCCTCATTATTAAAGTCTAATGATGAATTAATAGACTCCCTTTTTATAATTACAATTGGCGTTGAGGTGAATATGTTTAATGGTTCCTTATTTAAAATCTCTAAATCTCTTGAATCCATAATCAATGAATATGGTATAAATGGATTTCTATCTATTAATTTTAAATTTTCTTCCTCTGAATAACCATTTTTTTTAAGCCATTCCATTCCATAAACTATGCTAATTTCCTTCTTTTTTAATTCAGATTCTAATTCCTTAGGTAACTCTAAAAGCTTTCCTGTTTGTAATCTAGCTAATTCTTCATTAAGTGAGTCTATTAACTTACTTGTATTTTTCTCCCTATTTCGGAGCGTATTTATTTTACTATCGAAGACTTCTACTATCTTTGTTTTGTTAAATATATCCTCCTTATCTAGATTAATATATCTAAGTGTATCAGCCCTATTTTCCATTTCTTTATAAGCCTTATTTAATTCAATTTCTTTTCCTGATGTTTCTGCCTTTATCCTAGCTAAACCTTCCTTTATCTCTTCCTTCTTGCTACATACAACCTTTTGAAGCTCCATCTCATCAATTAAGTTTTTACCTGCTTCTTTATATTTATTTTTATAATCATTTTTCAAATCACTAATTTGCTTTTCTAGATTTAAAATTAAATCATTTTTATAGACCCCTTCTATATTTCTGCTTAAGTCTTCAGCATAACTCTTATTGAATCCTTTCTCTTCCTTATCATAGGCATAAATCTTACTTTCTAAGGAACCTTTTTTCTCATTTAAAGACTTTAACACTTCATTGATTTTAGAAATATTCTTCTTTATATTGTCTATCTCATCCTCTAAACAATAAAACTTATCCCTTTTTTCTGTGATATTTTTCCTTAGCTCTTCCATATCTTTTTCAATTATAGTTTTTATTGAAAAACCTATATCTTCCACCTTAAACATTGTATTATTATTTTCTTCTAATATGATTTTTTCCTGTATCTCAAGTTCTTGAAGTTCTTTTGATACCTCTGTATACTTCCCATAACACCTCGCACAGATTAAGATGTTTCTCCTCTTTTCTATGTCATTTTCCTTAATTTCTTCCCTTTTTTTCTCTTCTTCGCCCTTATCTAATTCCTTATTTAACTCAACTTGCGTATCCTTTTCATTGTAAATATCCAAAGATAGTTTCTCATATCTAATCTCCTTAATCTCAGTATCAAGATCATATAAAAATACATCAAATTCATCAATAGCTAATTGATTTTTCACCTTTTCTCTTTCTAAATATACCCTTATATTAGCTATCTCATTTTCTAAAGCACATCTTTCATCACTAATGCTTATAATTTCCTCTGTTATTTTTCTAAGTTCTCCAGCTACACTATTAAAGAGTTCTATCTTTACCTTTTTATCAAGTTTGTTCTTGTTTTCCTTATATTGATTTATGTACCCATTAACAATAGTCCTAAAATTCTTAATCCTATTCTCACCCTTAGTAAGCTTTTCTTCCACTGCGGGTAAAAACCATTCCTTTAATAACCCCTCAACATTCTTAGCTTTAGAAAACAATTCAGATAAGCCGGATTCCTTTAAGTTTATTTTATGAATTATATTTTCCCACTCTTTATGATTAATATGATAGTTTGATAGTTTTGTAAAATATGAAGCTGATGTTGATGAGTTATTCATATCATAGTATGAAAAATTTCCATTCTTAGACTTTTTTAAATCCTCAAAAAGCTTTTTACTCTTTGCAAAGCTAGTTGTACTCCTCTTTCCCTCTGTTTCCTCAATAATAGCTAAACTGTCTATATCATGCTGGTTTTTGCTTTTATACTCATATATAAAATTAACTATATCTAAGTTTTCCTTTAATTCATCCTCTAAACTTTGTTCTCTTTTTCTCGCCATCATACCTGTTAGAACATACCCTGCATCATTGTCTAGCTTCCACTCTATAAGTATATAAGTAGGTATACTCTTTGTGAAATAGCTCTCAAACTTTCTATCCTTTAAATCTCTATATTTTTTATGTACAAGAGGAGCCATAATCATTTGTACAAGTACTGACTTACCTCCACCATTTCTTAAATTAAACATAGTATCCTCATTATCTAAGAAAAATTTCAGATCATCAATTTTAATAGAATTGTTATTATAATTAAGATTAACCATTCTAACCTTATTAATTTTGCTCATCTACATCCTCCCCTAAGGATTTGATTACCCTATGATAATTGTTTTTATTTAAAAGATTCCAATCCATAAAGCTATTTAACTTACCAGTGGTTTTTATAATTTCATCAACTTGAATATAAGCAATTAACCCTTGTTCCTCCAAGAACTTAAGTATCGTAGTAAGAAAACCCTCTTTAGTTGTTTTTGCAATACTCTTTTTTTCAGGACTTTTTAATGCTTCATACCTTTCTAATAAATCCTTATAGTTAATACCTGCATTCTCTTCTGATTCTTTACTAATACCCTCTTCAAGCTTTTTACTTATAATATTTAAAAATTCTCCAACCCTAATATACTCTCTACAATGACTTGAAAGTCCCTGTGCACCATAAAAACTTACTAATAAAGTTAATATAATAAATTGTGATAAATAATAATCCTTATCCAAGGCACCTGACTTACATAATTCCTTTTTTAAAGCACCCTTTGAATATCCTAAAAAGTAATTTTCATCCCTCGGCATTATATAAACCACTCCACCATACTTATTTACCTCACACTCTGATGCTACAGCCAATTCTTTTACTAAATATGTAATGCTTTCTTTATCTGAATAAGCCTTATATAATTCCTCTTCTTTCTCATCTAAGGTTCCTTTTTTTAAAAGATAATAAAATATTTTATTACTTACTTGAATATCCTCTAATGAATACGCCATGTATATACCTCTTTACTATATTATTTTGAATAAAATATTTGAACATATGAAATTTTTATATGTTCCATTTTCGTCCTTAAGACCACTCAATTTTACATCCTCGCTATTCTCTATTTTTTCTATTCTTATCTCTTTGATTTTATTTAAATATAAATTTTCGCCTATTATTTCTAAAATACATTTATTTAATTGAAAATCTAACTCATCATTCTCCACAGTGTTTTCCCTTTCTTTCCTTATATCCTCAATTATAATAACTCTACTTTTAAGCATTTCTATGATAACTTCCCTAAAAATATGTACATTTGGTATAAGCTTATCTGTTAAAAAATCACTCTGTTGTAATAACAGCTTAATGTGGTTTAAGGAAATATCCTCTCTCTCCTTAGCTAATTCTAATATTACACTTATTACACCCTTGTATTTTGCTAATTTCGCCATCCTTTTTTCTTCTTCTTCTAAATCAAAGGCTTCTTCATCAAAGGATATTATGGAATCCTCCTCTTCAATTCTGCCCTTTTTATCCATTTCATAAACTAGGGATTTATTTAAATTATAAATCTTATTAGGTTTATTTATAAATAATGGTCTTAAAAATACATCAATATTTTCTATCTTATTTAAATCACAGAGTATTTTATCGTATACTTCCGTTTTAAAATTAAACCTTTCAATCAAAGACATCTTGGATATATCATCAAGCTCCTTGCCATAAACTTCTTTTAAATCAAAGTGACACTTTAATATCTTTTGATCCTCATCAATAGTTCTACTTAAATATTCATATATGATTCTTAAATTATTCAGTTTTTCTTTTTCCTCACAATTAAGTTCTTCAACATTTATATTTTTCTCAGTAAATTCATTTATCTTTTCATCTACATGAGCTCTGTGTGCAATATATTTTTTCTTACTTGAATCTAAAAGCTCAAGATTACCCTCTGTAATCTCCTTATATTCCTCAATTGAATAACTTAATGGATTTTCCTTAATTCTCATAATATCTGATTGAATCTTTTGCACCCTATGCCTATAATCTGCAAAAATATTTTTTATATCATTGACAGCTTTGTCATAGTCAGCCTTTTTTAAATGCTCCCTAAAAATTATTTCATTGATAGTGAACTTTAAATTTTCCTCTATTTCCAGTGTTGAAAGTAACAACGAATAGCCATGATCAGTTAGTGAATAAGATACTCTTCTGACCTCATCAACGTATTCCATAGAATTTTTAACGAAACTTATATTTATAGCCTCGTACTGTGATTCTTTATAGTTAAATGCATTAAAATACATGGACATTCCCTCATTGCAGAAAATAACATTAATTATAAAATCACCAAGTTCCTTGCATTCCTCATATATAATAGGTTTTTTATAATATACTGAATTAACTTCATCTATAAAAGTAGCAATATTATCCAAGGTGCATACCTCTTCTTTTAAAGATTGCTCCATTATATAAAGAAGAATTGCAAAAATCATATTCTCCTGCTCATAACCCTCTTCAAAACCATACTTTTTCCACGTTACCTTAGCCATGCTATTTCTAAAAAGCACTGCATATGCCCCTATTTTTTTCATCCTTATATGATTTGAATCTAAAAAATCAAAATACATTTTTCCTCCTATAAATCCATAATATTTATTATTTCCTGTGGAATATACCGGTCTTTTTCTAAGATGCTAAGCATTCTATTTTTATCCTCTTCATTAAAACTTGCAAAGAATTCCTCCTTAATATTCCTATTTTGACCCTCCTTGGTTATAGGTAACTGAATTTCTAATTTCAAAGCTTTATCTATCATCTTTAAATATCCTTCAACAAATGGAGCCACCTTATATTTATTCTTAAAATACTTATAAAAGCTCTCATATATTACTATTCCCTCGTAGTCAATATCCCCTAAGTATAAAATTTCATTATTAACATAGGAAATATAATTCTCCGTGGATATTACGAAATCTTTAAATGTTTTACTAATATTCTTACCTTTTCCATACACAATAGTTTTTATCTCTTCCCCAAATATAGTTTTATTTCCATTAATTAAGTGCTTTCTAAAAGTATAATAAGTATCTTTATTTTCAATAATAAGAATTTTTTGAGGAAACTCCTTTGAAATAGAATAGTATGCTAAGGGCTCTGAGGTATCATAAAAATTCAAAACTTCCTCACTTAATCCAAGATTCTTTAAGATAGTTTTCCCATATCCCTTTTGCAAAAACTTTTCTTTACCCCATATCTGAAAGGATCTTTCATTCATTGAAATAGTATCAATAAGACTCTTCTTTTTCCTCATAAAAAAATCATTTAAAAGAATAATACTTTCTCTATGTTCACTGTATTTATCTAAATGATTTTTATAATATGATGTGTCAAAATCCATAGATAATATGTAGGTAATTTCTTCTATTAAGCCACTATTATCCTCTTGATTTCTTATAATTCTATACTTAGTATATAAGGCTGGATTCTTACCATTTAGCTTGCTAGCCCTCACAGGTTCAATTATTTTACCGTCTATCATCTCACATATTTCAGAATAAATTTCAGTGTAATTTTCTGTTTTTATAATTTTAATAACTTCATCCAATGTAATATAATTACTCTTAATCCCATGTAAATTTTCCATAGAAAAAGCTGTTCCCTTCTAAATATTAATCAAATTTAAAAATTTTAGATTTAATTAATTATAACATGAGCCAATTATACTTTTAATATCATTGGCTCATTTACTTTCATTATACTATATATTAAAACCTTAACCTTAATTAATTAAAAATCATAATAATCTTACCTAAGTCTCAAGCTCCTAATAAGTTCTACAGTTAATCCTGTTTTTACCGCAATTGTTTCATCATCTAATACATCTAACAAATTCTTGGCAATTGCTATTTTTTCCTCTGTCTTACCTTCTTCTCTGCCTTCTTCTCTGCCTTCTTCTCTGCCTTCTTCTCTTCCCTCTTCCCTGCCCTCTTCTCTACCCTTTACCATGCCTTCTTCTCTTCCCTTTTCCTCAGCATTTATTAGTGCAGATATCTTGTCTAAAAAGGATTTTTCTCTCATACTATATAATTCAAGCTCATTTTTATCTCTACTTAACCTATACAGTTCGTCCTTTGCCTCTTTAATTTCTATTTTAGAAAACTCTAACTTTCTAACAACAAGACTATCTGGATCCTTTAAGAATTCTATCCAAGCTGTTAACATATCTATAGCCTCAATATTTCTTTCCTCTTCTATATCCTGAAGCTTTGGAATCTCAATAAAGTGAATCTCCTGTATATCAGTTAATTCCTCGTTAGTTTCAATTTCTTTTAATCTATATCCATTATGAAATCTA
>JAVXGR010000035.1:0-17167 GCA_036657335.1 Clostridium sp.
AAATACATAAGCATAAAATATTTCTTTAAATCAAAAGGAACTAGGATAAATCCTAGTTCCTTTTGATTTAATATAAATTTAATTACATTAAATTAAAATAATTTAATTCTAATTATTTAGATAGTAATTCTATAATTTTTTCTTGAATAAACTCTTTTACTTCTCTATCTTTAATATTGAAAGATTCTCCAATATCACTTGGTCTAACCATAAAGAAGTTTATTAATAATTTACCATCCTTAATTAAATACTCTTCCTGGAACATTGGTGAAAATACAACTTCTATACTTTCATACTTACAATCTTTAGCAACTTCATTTACCTTAGATATTAAATCATCTAAATTAAGTTGTTTAACTGGAGTAATCATAGCATTCTTGTATTCCATATCTTCCATTATCCACATATTCAAGTTCCAGAATTTTCTTTCTCTCTGGTTCCCTGTTAAAGGTTCTCTGTTTTTGATTGCACTAAGCACTCTTCTTACTGATTCTGCATCAAACTCGTCATTATATATACAAGTCATCGCTGTCATTTGTCCTACATCATGAAAGAATTGCTCTGAAACATTTTCCTTCTCACTAGCTGCCTGCCAGAAATAATTCATTACTTCTATAGCTTCTAAGTTTAACTTTATTGTCTTTAACATTTTTTTTCCCCCTGAGACTACATTTAAATAGCATTAAATACTTTAACACTTACTAAAAATTATATACCTTCTGTCATATATATTCAACAAACAATTGCATATACCCACGAAACAATTGCATATATTGACTAAATAATTGTAAATATTAATAATTTTCTGAATTCAACTCCAAAAAATGACTTCTATTAAATAAATTGGTGTCATTTTTTTAACTTATAATACTCTTATTTTTTCCTACCATGGACTTTATGTAGGTATAGTTTTCCTCTTATTTAATTATTTATAAATTCTACTTACACCCTCTGCAATGAATTTAAACCACTAATATGATTTATTACCTGTAATTACATTTAATATATAGTACCTACCTTTATAATTTAATAGGGTATGAAGCACTCTACAGAATAACTAAAAATTAAGGAGACTAAATGGCATGAATTAAAAAGATGATTCCTCTTAAATATAGGAATCATCTTTTAACTTTAACTAGTATTTTTTTAATATACTTTGCAAGATATGATTTAAAAAACTTCTTTACAAAATATCCTTTACACGTGATTATTTGCAAAGCATCATTTACACGTGATTATTCGCAAAGCATCATTTACACGTGATTATTCGCAAAACATTCTTTACAAAATATCCTTTGCAAAGATTACATTTTAATGTAAGCTATGGTTTTATACTACTTAATTATACTACTTAATTATTTCAATGTCTGCTTTAGCTTTTAACTCTGTAGTTTTAGCCATGTAAGCTTCTTGTTGTTTCATTCCTAATAATTGATTAGCTACAGCATCTTTAACTTCTTCAAAAGATTTTGCTGTTGAAGTCTTCTTATCAACTAATTTAATTAAATGATACCCAAATTGAGTTTTAACTGGCTCACTTACATCTCCAACATTCATGCTAAATGCCATTTCTTCGAATTCAGGAACCATGCTTCCTCTTGCGAATTCACCTAAATCTCCACCGCTTTGGCTTGATGGACAACTTGAATTTTCCTCTGCTAATTCTTCAAAAGAAGCCCCTTCTCTGATTTTAGCTAACAATTCACTAGCTTTTTCTTCATTATCTACTAATATATGACTAGCTTTAGCCATTTCTGGTTGAACGTACATATCTTTATTTTCATTATAATAGTTTTCTACATCTGCATCTGCAACTTTAACATCATTAAGAACTTTTCTTAATGCATATTGTTTTAATACATTAGCTTTAACTTGCTTCATTTCAGCAATAAACTCTGCTTCTGCTTCATAGTTGCTTGAAACTGCATCACTGTATAATAATTCTTGATTTATTAACTCATCTAATAATCTTGCTTGACCTTCTTGTGAATAAAATTGAGCTGCAACCTGTGGCTGTAATCCACCTAACAGTACATCTAAATCAGTTTGTGTTATTTCTCTACCATTAACTTTAGCTATAATTTTGCTCATATTAAAATCTCCTTTAATTGTGTTTTTATAAAAAATGAAACTCATTCTAACTACATTAGAGTGAGTAAGCTTGATCTATAAATTTCAAATTTATAACCTCACTTATAGCCCTAACTATTATAATTTAAAACCAAGGCTATCATCCATATTACTATTGATTATCATAACAGAAAAACTGCCCTTTGTCTAATATTCATACCACATAAAACATAGCCGAAACTCCCAAAGTTTAAAGGATAATATCTTTATTTAACATAGATTATTATCCTTATTAACTTAAAAATTTCAGCTATATTTTTATCTGTCTACATCCTAAAAGGTGGGCTTTATCTATACACCTTAGATAGTCTATTCCAAAGAATAATTTAGATATAGAAACTTAATTGAAATATATATATATTAGTAATATATTCATCTGCTATTGCTAATATACTATGAAACCTTAATTATTTTTGCTACTTCCTCAACCTTAGGTTCCTTACCCATCTTCTTAAATATAATTCCTCCAAAATGTCCTGCTACTATTCCACCAATTATAGCCAGTACTAATGCCATTATTACATTCTTAGGATCATTAAATCCAAAAGGAGCTATAAGTCCTGGAATAGGCGATGCTGTCCCTGGTGCATTATTAATAATATTAAAATATGCAGCAGCTAGACCAGCTAGACCTCCACCAAAGAAATTTGAACAATAAATTGGTATTGCATTGGCAGTAACTATATCCGCCTGAGTCAAAGGCTCTAGCATAACTGCAATAATCTTACTCCTATTTCCCAAATTTAATTTCTTAAATATTATTCCATTAGTAAATGAACCACCAACACAAGCTATAGATGCTATACCCATAGCTAGCCCTTGAAGACCTAGCATTGCTGTTAATGCCATAGAACTTAATGGAGATGTACAAATCATCTTCATAATACCACCTAAAAGGAATCCCATAACCATAGGTGATTGTTCAGCTGCAACCGTTATCATCCCACCTATATTAATTAAGGTTGAATCTACTATAGGATTAACACCCATAGCAATAAGTCTTGCTAATGGAGCCAAAAGTATTGCTCCAACTATAATATCTAAGCCCTCTGGTAAATGCTTCTCAACATGAGGAGCTATCAAAGAAATAATATATCCCGCTATAAATCCTGGAAGTATACCATATCCTGAAACTGCCATACCCGCCGCAACTGCATATACAGGATTAATCCCTACACTAAGTCCAACAAGTACAACAGCAGCAACTCCACCCATACTTCCAGATGCCGTTCCTACTTCTCCTAAGAAACTTATATTCAATAAATCCCCAGTTATATATCTATGGATTGCCTCAACAAGAAAAGTTGCTACAGCTGCATTAGCTAAGCCAGACATAGCCTTCTGCCCCTTAGGCATTTTAAGTGTAAATAATGAAAATAACACCAATGTAAATAATAATAATCCAATCCCCTTAACAATAGTAAACATAAAGAAATCCTCCCCTTTTGAGTTTTATTGATATTTTTTTAACACTTTCCTTTGATTTATAAGTAAAATTAGCCTTTAAACCTTTGGTTATTTCTTACATCTTTAGTTTATTTCCATAAAATTGCTTAATACAAGATAATCCTAATGTGAAGAGCTTTGCCTTACCTTAGCCACTCTAGTTAGATTAATACAAGTTAGTATTTTTTTTATCCTCTTTTGATTTGTGTTAATTTTCAGACTTATGCTTTAACTCATGCATATTCTTGCATGTGTACACAGTAACTTTCTTTTATTATCTCGTTTTCATAACAACTTTGTTTTTTAAATAACAATATATTTAAAGTATATCCCTGTACTACTGATTTCCTCATAAAACCTCAATAAATAATTTTGAATATTTAATCAACTCCCATTCTTCTATAAGATTTCATAATACAGCCTAGAAAATTTCACAAGTTTTGAAATTCCACATTCCTAATTATGAGATTTTATAATAAAACTTATTATATTTCATAATGCAGACTTATAATATTACTTACCAAAAAAATAAAAAAAGGACTGTTATATAGAAATGTCTCCATATATAACAATCCACTTAACTTTTTTTAAATTAATCTGCTGATTAAACCATTACAAGTGATTTTAATGAGAATTCACCACCCTATGCTATGAAATGTTAACCTTTAAAATTCATTTACAGCTTATTGTGGTTTAATCATATGCAAATTTTACATTTATAGCTTCTCACTATAAAATATTACCCCATTTATAAATTTCTTTATGTTTATCCGTCCCCTTAAAATAGTTTTCCCTCTTATATAATCCATCTCTCTTTTGATTTGTTCAAAATTATACAATCCATTTGAATATTCTATAAATACCTCATTCATATAATCCTCTATACCTAAGTTAGCCATATTTATCATTCCTACAGTAGCTGCCCTTCTAATTCTTTGCTCCATAGATTTCGGAGTATCAGTAAATAAATCACACAATTCCCTCATTGTGTAATCGCTTAAATTTTCATGATTATCAATTAAATATTTAATTAGCTCAATTATATCCTTACTACCTATCTCACCCATTATCCCTAATTTCTGAAGAATATCTTTTATCCTACTTAAATAATCCTCATTATTATATCTTTCATTAAATTTACTATGTAAAACATCACTGCTAAAAATGCTTTGTATTTGCTGTAACTTGTTCTGAGTCTCTATGTATCCAGTAAGATTTTTAATTACCCTTTCAACCTCTATTGCATTAATAGGTTTTTGAATATAAAATTCTATGCCCCCCTCATAAGCCTTAGCTATCATTTCCTTATTATTTACCTGGGACAACATTATAAACTTAGCCTTAATCTGTTTTTCTTTACACTCATTAACAACCTCTATACCATCCTTATTAGGCATTAGTAAATCTACTATTACTATATCTGGATTAAATGCCTTAATATCATCTATGGCATTTAATGCACTAGTACAGCTACCTACTACTTCTCCCAATTCTCTATCCTCGATTATCATAGTAAGTATATTAATTATATTGCTATCATCATCCACTAAAAATATCCTCATTTTACATCCTCCAGCTCTTCTCTAGGAATTTTAATAATAAACTCTGTGCCTATATTTTCCTTTGATATGAATTCTACTTCCCCATGTAAAACATCATTTATGATATCCTTAACTAAGCTTAGACCTAATCCTCTATTTATTTCCCCAGTACTATAATTAATCTTTGTAGAAAATCCCGGAGAAAATATATTGTTTATATACCTATCCTTTATACCACTACCATTATCTGAAATTCTAAATTCATGACACTGATTTTTACAGCTATGAGTAAACTTCACATACTTTTCCTCACCAACATTATCTGGAGAATCCCTCATAGCCTCTATAGCATTAACAATAAGATTTCTAAAGATAGACATTAGATAATAGTGACTACTAGTAAAAAAGTCCTTTTCCACAGAAAAGCTTATTTTAACCAATTTTTTATTTGCTATAGCCTCACCTTCCATGGTGCTTTTAAGAATCTTAATAAGTTCCTTAATATACATGCCATTATCACGAAGATTACTATCCACCGCTTCCTTTAAGCCTCTAACAACTAAGCTATATTCCTTTTTCACCTCATGTATTTCCTTTGCTATATTCAATGCAGAATTAGCTAAGATGGCACATTCCTCTGAATTCTTTATATTCTCAAATAAATTATAGGCTTCAGTCATTGTAGATTCTATATGGTACATATTTTTCTCCATCCAAAACATCTCACACTTAAGCCTAGAGGTTAAACATAATAACTTTTTATACCTACTCTCATGTTCCTTCCTCAATAAAAATACATTATAGTATTCTATTGCATATAAAGACAACCACACCAATAATGATCTAACTACTGCAACTACAACTAATCCCATTTGTACCCTTAATACAAATATATCCCCATTTAACCTTATGGTCAATTCAATTAAATTTGCTAAATAATCAATTATAAGAAAACTAAAAAACAGATATTTTAGTTTAAGAGATGGATCATAGTCCTTATATACCTTAAAGAAAAATCCATAGCATATATAGAAAAACATCTCCGGGAAATTTTCCGTCATAGCAGTTATAAACTCTCCTCCATTAATCATATGTACACCTATCTTCAATAAACATACAAATAAAGCTGTTAATATTGCAGTTCTAACTATATTTAACTCATCAAAGACATATAAAAATAATGGAAATAAAATTATGGCTATAGAAATATTAAAATCACTTATAAATAAACTAATATTGAATTGAGAAATAATCGCCACTATTGTTGCAACTAATAATATACGCCTCAAGCCCTCATTGTTCCCCTCACTCTGTAAAATTTTCATCTTCCCTACCCCACTTAATTAGCACATGTTCTAATTATATATTACTCACTTAATCACCAATCTTATAATTATATATTACCAACTTAACCACCAATCTTATAATTGAGGATTGTACTTTACTATTACCCTTCTAATTACATATGGCACTATTAATTATCAATTAATCTAATTATATAGATTAATTTTATCATTATCAACTTTTAAAAGTTCTTTTAATTATCCGCAAGAAAAAAACTCCCTAAGATTTGCATCCAAAGGAGTTTCCTATATATCTCTTTTTACTTTAAATTATGTTATTAAATATAAATACATATATATTTCAATTAAGTTTCTACATTAAATTTATTATTTACTGTAGAATATAAATTCTACATAGATAGGGCTTATGTTTAACCTATATCTTTCCTTAACTGAAGTTATGTTATTAAATATAACTATAATCTTTATATATACTTATCTTATTAAAGGAAATTTACCGCATAAATTTTTCACCATATTCATAGTTTCCTCTAAATTGCCCTCTTTATTTTCTACTGCACAATTTATTATTTTTGCTATTTCCTTCATTTCATCTATTCCAAAACCTCTAGTTGTAACTGCTGCTGTACCTATTCTAAGACCACTTGTAACAAATGGGCTCCTAGTTTCTTTTGGTACAGTGTTTTTGTTTACTGTAACCCCAATCTTATCTAATAATATTTCACAATCCTTACCTGTTATATCTTTATTGCTTAAATCAATAAGTAATAAATGATTATCCGTTCCACCAGATACCACCTCAAAGTTATAGCCTTTTAACGCCTCACTTAAGGCACTAGCATTTCTAACTACTTCTTTTTGATAAACCTTAAAACTATCTTCCATAGCCTCTTTAAAACAAACAGCCTTACCAGCTATAACATGCATAAGTGGTCCACCTTGAATTCCTGGGAATATAGCCTTATCTATTTGCTTTGCATATTTTGCTTTACAAAGAATCATGCCACCTCTTGGTCCTCTAAGTGTTTTATGTGTTGTAGTAGTAACAAAATCTGCATATGGCACAGGACTTGGATGAATTCCAGCAGCTACAAGTCCAGCAATATGAGCCATGTCTACCATCATATATGCTCCAACTTCATCACAAATCTCTCTGAATTTTGCAAAATCTATAACCCTAGAGTAAGCACTAGCACCAGCAACTATCATCTTAGGTTTAATTTCATTAGCTGTTTGTCTTACCTTCTCGTAATCTATATATCCATCTTCACCTACACCGTAAGAAGAAAAATCATATAACATTCCAGAGAAATTCACAGGACTTCCATGTGTCAAATGACCACCATGAGATAAATCCATTCCTAAAACCTTATCACCAGGTTTAAGTACTGCAAAATATACTCCCATATTAGCTTGAGACCCTGAATGTGGCTGAACATTTGCATGTTCTGCTCCAAATAATTGCTTAGCTCTATCCCTAGCTAAATCTTCAACTATGTCCACATACTCACATCCACCATAATATCTTTTGTGTGGATAACCCTCTGCATACTTGTTAGTTAAAATAGATCCCATGGCCTCTGTTACAGCCTGACTAGTAAAATTCTCAGATGCTATTAATTCTATTTTATCCTCTTGTCTTTTCTTTTCTAATAGAATAGCCTCATATATTTCGCTATCTATCCTCTTAACATTTTCTAAACCCATAGAAATTTCCTCCTTTAAAATAATACCTATACAATACACTTTAAAATAACGTTATTTACCACAGTTTACATATCTAAGCACTCTTATTTTATCACATTTTCAAAGTAATTTCATTAAAAATTACTATATATATTCTTAAAAATAACCTTGATTTACAAAGCCTAGATAAGTTATAGTAATAATCACTTTAGATGCAAACCTTTAATTTAAAATTATGTAAATACACATCAAATATAAGAATATATTACAATTTAAATAGTTTAAAAACATAAGTTTCCTACCTTATTCAAGTATATACCTTATAACTCAAAATAAAACTATTTAAATAATAGGGTATCTATTATATAATTGATTTAAAACTAAAGTAGATAGAATCTAGTCATAAAAAAATCTTATTTATACACTATATTCTACTAATACTAATAATCATAAAGATGAAAGATGAAAGATGAAAGTTTAAAATAAAAATATAAAAAAGAAGGTGCAACAGATGAATAGAGAAAAATATATTACAGCTAAGGACTCAATTTCAAAAACATTAACTTCTCTAGAGTCAATCTTAAATGAAGATAGCCCAACAGGATTAAATGACGGTGTTAGCTACGAAAATTTAGATTTTCTTATAAGTGAGTTAGATAGATTATCAACTTTATTAGAAAGTTACTCTAAATAAAAAAAACATCCTAATGTAAAATTAGGATGTTTTTTTTTATTTGTACTATATCCGATTCCCCAGTACTATATTTATAATGTAATATTAAATTTCCATAGATAAATTTTCACATATAAATCCAAGTATTTAAGTCATAACTAGAAATTAATTCAAGTTTTGACTACAATTTGTCCTTGAATTTGTATACATAAATATAGCATTTAAATTAAAGGGGTCGACCATATATGAAACTATGTACACTAAATAACTCATATAAATATCAAGATAGTCTAAAGAGTTATAAACAACTTAAAGAACAGAACTTATTAAATATAGAACTAAATCCATCAAATATAAAAAGCAATCTATATGAGCTTTCAATAGAAAGTTTAGATAGTTTTATGCAGAAATTAAAGTCCAAGGGTTTTACTATAGAGGCGATAGAGTATACTCCTACTGAAGAATTGCATATATTCGAAAATAAAGAAACACGCCTAAACTTATTAAATAATATAAAGGCTTGTATCATACTCTGCTATAAATTAAATATAAAACTAATAAATATAAATTATATAAGTGATAAATACATGGATACATTATCCAAGGATTCAAGTTATCAGATTCTTTTAGAGTTCTTCTCAGATTTAGGGGACTTTGCACTTAATAAAAATCTTATATTAACACTAGGACCCTCTACAAAGTACTCTACTAAGAACAAAATTCATATTTCTTCAGTTTTCAAAAGTAATTCTCAGTGCCTAAGTTTTATCCGTGAATTAAACACTCCTACTATAAAGCTTAACTTTACAAATTCACTTATATCAGAAAATCCCTTTAACTATGAAAAACTACTTAAACTATCAATACCTTATTTGTATAACTTCTATGTAATTGAGGATTATCTTATACCCTTAAATAATACAAATATTATTAAAAACTCATCTATACTTAAAAGCTTGGAAAAACTAGATTTTAAAAATACCGTGACAATAGAATTTAAAAACAGAGAAAATATAAAGGATATAATACAATTTCTCCTACACTCAAATTTGGGCTTAATATAGATAAATTCATTTTTTTATTTACTGTTAATTTAATCCTTATATCTATAGCTGTACAAAATATAATAGTTTTACCCGTTAATCTATAACTTTAACCCCTTCATATTCTTTATATGAAGGGGTATAGCATTTGTACTTATATAAGCTTTTAATCCGCTTAGTCTCTTCTTAACTTCTCATTAGTTAATACAAATCTCGGCATTATCCAATTTGTAGATTCCTTTTAATACTGTGGTAACATCTACCATTAGCTGTACCCTCTAATATTGGATATAATTCCTAATATTAATTACAAGATCCGCCAAATTCAAAACCATAGTCATCATTTCTTGAACATTGTCTTGGCTTACATGGTTGACATGGTTGACATGGTTTTCCTTGTGAACATTTACCAGATAAACATTCATTGCTAGGGCTCTTACCTTCAAGAACTAATGGTCTTAATCTTACGTTATTATACCAAACTTTAACTAAATAATTCATGCCTGGGCAAAGAGGTCCAAATAAGAATTGTCCATATTCATCTGTAAAAGTATGAGTAATTGGACATATTGATAATGGATCACAAGGATTGCTAATAGAGAATAACTTAACTACTGCATCTTTAACAGGTTTTCCTTGGCAGTTTAAAACTGTACCATTAATAACACTTCTATTATCCTCTGGACATTTGACAACAGCCTCTATTTGTTCATTTTGAGTTGGGTGAATTTTAAAATCTCCTGATCTGTATCCCATTGTATAATCCTCCTATAGTTGAAAGTATTAGGATATTAACTACCCTTAATTTAAATATATGTATATTTTTTCTATATTGTGATAATTATTTATTTATTATTTTAGGAACACATTGTACTACCTATATATATGCTTTTTCCTTAAAGCCTTCCTTGTATTAAGAATTGTACATATTCATCTATAAAAGTCAGAGCAAAATATAAGCAATCTACACTATATAAACCAGAAAAATTAAAATCCCACCTATACTTAAAATAAAAATATGGGACTAGAGATAAATTACTTTATCTCTAGCCCCATACTATAAACACTTATTTATTGTAAATGCTTTTATATTATTTTCTCATTATATTATCTATGAGAAATCTTATTTCTTCTCTCTCTTTTTGAACCCTAAACCTAAGGCACCTAGAATAACTGCTAAAGCACCTACTCCATAAGCTCCAAAAGGAATAGCTTGTCCTGTTTGAGGTAATTTTTCACTAGGTTTAACCTCTGGTTTAACCTCTGGTTTAACTTCTGGTTTAACCTCTGGTTTAACTTCTGGTTTAACTTCTGGTGTTGGATCTGGTGTTGGATCTGGTGTTGGTGTTACAGCATCTAACTCAGCAACGTTACCTCTACCTAATAACCCTGTTCCATATCCATTAAGCTCACTATTATATATTGCTTTAGCACTACCTTCTTTATCAATAAGAATTACGTGATCTAATTTCCAGTTTTCCTTATCCTCTGCAGCAAATTTTACACTTGCACTAAATCTACCTGGATTTGCTTCATCTTTCTCAAGTTTACTTTTTACAACTTTACCTGTTACTGCATTTTTATATGAAACATAAGCATCTTCTATGCCTTCATTCATTTCAAATAATGCTCTGATATCGTCTCCTACTGTCTTAACTGCTATATTAGTAAATATAGCTTCAGCATCAGCCTTTTGACTTTCTTTATCTTTTGGTTGATTAGCCTTATCTATTTTAGCAATATGAATTTTACTTGAGCTTCTATCCTTACTCTCTTCAGTAACAAATATCTTAAGTCCAAGTTCACTTAATTTTGCTCCATGTTTAGCTTCTTCATTGTAGTAGCTATCACTATCATCAAACATAGGATTTGCATCTGTTACATTATCAGTTGTTATTGTTCCATCCTTATCAGCCCAATCTATACTAATAGGTGAAGTTTCTCTTAATCCAAATGCAGCATCATGCATATTGAAACTTCTTCTATCAACTCCACTTGTTCCATCTGCTTTTGAGAATGTTACTAAATCTTGTCCAGCATCCACTACAAGAATATGAGATTCACCTGGATGTGATTCATAATCTTGATCTGAATAAGTAGAGTCACCATATTTATCATTTACATGCCACATAACAAGACCAGCATCAAATTTTAAATCTTGTTGCTTCTTCCAAGGGAAGTTTACAAGACCTTGGTCCATTAATCCATTTTCGCCGTTTCTCCATTCTAAGAAATAACGTTGACCATCATATCTATTACCATCTGATACTGTAAATCCTTTAAGTGTAAATTTAGAATCGCCTTCAGCATCATCAGATAATAATACCTCATCATTATTAGTGATTTGTATATTATCTAAGTACATACCAGAGTAAGATCCATTTCCATCATTCCATTTATGGAATTTCAATTCAATGTTCTTGTCAGCATAAGCACTTAAATCAAATTCAGCATCAATCCATCCATTAGACTTTCCAGTAATAGCATGTCCTGGATTTCTTTCTCCACCTTGGTTTGCATTTGGATTAGCATCAGTTGTTATATTTCCTTTTATAGCAACCCAATTTTCTGTACCTACTTCTCTTACTTGAACAGAAGCATAATCCCAATCTTCCTCCACATCATAACTAGTTTTAAACTTAAGTTTCGCTGCATCTTTTCCTGTTAAATCAAGACTTTCAAGAATCATATCCCCTACATAGTCATTGGCAGATCCACTAAAGTAAACATTTTTACCTTCAAAAGGCTTAACAATAAAAGTAGGTGCTTCAGGTAATTCAATAGCAATATTATTAACTCTATCGCCCCTTACAGAACCCTGATCTAATTCTATGTCCATACCTTCAGCATCAACATTATTTAAATCAATTTTCTTAGTATTACTCCAATTCAGTTTCTTGCCCTTAGCTTCAAAGCTTAATTGTAAATCATTCCTACATACAGCTCCGTAACTATTTGGCATAGCTCCTCTAATTGTACCAGTATAACTACCGCCCATTACTGACCAGTTTTCAACTGTAGGATCTCCATCGCCGTATAAGTCAGGTAACCCTAAAACATGTCCAAATTCATGTATAAATAAATCCACAGGCATATCTTGAGACATTACAACATAGCTCTGAGCCTTCCATGTCTTACCATTAGCATCTACAGCCTCTGGAACTTTATATCCTGATGTAGGATACCAATCAATGTCAGCTCTAAATGGCCATATAGCATCTTCTCCTAGAGAACCTCCACCATGTTCTTGTCCTGTACCTGGGTGAACTAAAACTATAGAATCTATGATTCCATCTGGTTCATAATAATTTCCGTCTTTGTCAGCGTCAAATTGATCTTCTACATCATATTGGCTTAAATCTATATTTGGATCATTAACTGCATTTTGGAATGCCTCTATTACAAGCTTAGTTGCATTGTTTTGATCACTTCCATAATAATTAGGGTCTTGAGCACCATAGAATGCAGCACCTTCTTTAGCTGCATATGGTCCAACTACATTCCCTTGAAGTGAGTAACTTCCACCGGATTCTTGTTCGAATGCTTTTCTAACAGTCATATAATCCCTTGTTTCATTTGTTATCTTACCATCGGCATCTACCTTACCAGCATTACCCTTATAAGTTTCAGGTCCAAAGAAAATATTTTCATAGAAATTTGATGAAAAATCTGGCTTGCTTATATGGTAATTATTTACAGACCAAGTTTCTTTTTCAGTGAATTCTGAAAATTTGTAATCTTGATAATTCATCATAACTACCAATGGTTTAGCTACTAATTTTTCACCCTGCCACTCAGTTTTCTTAGCTGGAGTTATAACATCCTTAACCCCTAAGGAATCAGCTTTTACATTACTCATTGGTGTTATTAATCCAACCATGAATACAGCTGCAAGTACTTTAGTTAAAGTTTTTTTACTAAACATAATATACCCCCCTATAACTATAAAATAATTAAAATGAGTTTATTAATAAACTCATTGAAAATTTTTTGAATAATTTGAAAACTTTTTATAATTGTAACAAATACATAAATGTAATTCAATACCTTTCATTACTATTATCAAATTTCGTGTGGATTTTCCTTCGACCTTTTTCCCCTATATTTTCGATTTAATTCGAATTTTTTATACAAAATATTTTTTAATAAACTTTTCTCCCTTTTTGTTGTGACGTTATACTTATTATTGTAAATAACATCTAAATTTTCTATAATTACATTAATTAAACCATGCCTTCTATGCTATTTCTTAGACTGTCCAATGATGAAATTTATTACTCTTAAAATTAAAATTGTATAATATTTTCTTTACTGGATGAAATACCTTTTTTATTTTCTGCTCTCTTTTCTAAGAAAACTAAAATAATAACAGTAGCCACCGCTAAATAATCAGCTACAGAAGCAGCTAGAAATACTCCATTAACTCCAATAATCTTTGGAAGTATTAAAGTAGCTGGTAGATAATATATGAAGGATCTTCCCATTGATACTAGATTAGCATAAACATCCCTCTTTGTAGCTTGATAATAATTAGCATATGTATAAACAAGTCCAACAACAGGAACTCCTCCCAAATACATTAGTAAACGTTTTCTAGCTAGTTGTACAACCTCTGGATTATTATTAAATGCTGATATTAATAGCTCCCCACCAAATATAAATAATAGTAAAAATAAAAATCCTACAACCAAATCTACCTTTACAGTTAATCTCAATACTTCTTTTACCCTATTATGATTATTTGCACCAAAGTTATATCCTATAATTGGCTGTATTCCCTCTGCAATCCCCAAAAGTGTCTGAGCAGATATGCAGGATATATATCCTAAAATTGCAAATACAGATACATCAATAACAGTTCCATACTTTAAAAGCAACTTGTTTTGAATCAAACTAAGTATTCCCAGTGAAATCTGAATTCCAAAGGATACAAATCCTGAAACCACAACACACTTTAACAATCTTGGTTTAAACCTTAAATTCTCAACCCTTATCTTAATGTTAGAATTCCCTTTAGTAAAGTAGTACAACATATATAAACATGCCCCCGTCATACATAGCCCCGTTGCAAAGGCAGCTCCCTTTATTCCAAAAGGAAAAACACTGACAAATATCCAGTCCAGAACTACATTACCTATTGAGCTAATAACTCCAACCTTCATAGCCACAGAAGGCCTTCCATCTGCCCTAATAACTGGATGAAGTGCTGATCCTATCATTTGAAAAAATGCTATATAAAATATTATTTTACTATACTCCATAGTTAATGGTAAAACCTCACCACTAGCACCTAAAAAGCTCATAATTGGTTTCATAAATAAAAGCACAGTTCCACTTATTGCTAGTGATATTGTTCCAAGCATAAAAACAGCAGTTCCCAATATCTTCTCCGCCTCTACATCTTTACCTTGTCCCCTTTTTATAGAAATCCAAATAGATGCTCCAACCCCAAATAGTGCAGCAATGGCTCCATTAATACAAAATATAGGGAACTGAATATTAACAGCTGCAAGTCCTAGCTCCCCTACATTGTTGCCTATGAAGATTCCATCCACAATAGCATACATTGCATTAACTAACATACCCACAATACCAGGTATTACGAACTTAATAAATAAACTTGGAATTTTTTCTTCTAAAATCTCTTTTTGCATGAAATACCCCCTCTTCTCTGTCAATTAAAGTTTAATATAGTAATTAAACTTTAATTGACATTTTCCTCATAATTCGACCTATATTTTTATAACTACCTATAATATAACATATTTTTAGGTCTTTTTAAAGCTAAAACACTCTTATTTTCTATATAAGAGTGTTTTTATTTTCTATATAAGAGTGTTTTTATTTATGATAGAATATTTTTTATTATATTTTTATTAAAGCACAAAGGTAATTTAAATAAGAATTCATTTACATCTTATTGTTCTTTAATCCTTTTGTATTTCCATACTCTTATTAAGTTTTTTCTCCCTTAATATTATAACTATAACAGTTACAACAGCACAATAATCAGCAATTGCCGGTGCAATAAATACCCCTTCTACACCTATTATCATAGGTAGTATAAGAGTACTTGGAAGAAGATACATAAAAGAACGTCCCATGGAAATTAAATTAGCATACATGTTTTTCTTCATAGCTTGGTAGTAATTAGCAAAAGTATATACAAGGCCCACAACAGGTACTCCTGCTAAATACATAAGCAACCTCCTACTAGCTAGCTCTACAATTTCAGGATTAGTATTAAATATAGATACTATAAAATCTCCTGCAAATATAAATAAGAATAAAAATAAAAATCCCAGAACAAAATCTACCTTTATAGTAAGTCTTAAAGTTTTCTTTGTCCTCTCTATATTCCCTGCACCATAATTATATCCAATAATAGGTTGTATCCCCTCCGCAACCCCAACTAAAACCTGGGCTGACATAACAGAGATATATCCTACAATAGCAAATACAGAAACATCTATCATTGTACCATATTTTAAAAGCAACTTATTTTGTATTAAGGTCATAATTCCTAGGGACACTTGTATTCCAAAGGATACAAATCCGGATATTATTATAAGCCTTAATAAATAGAAGTCAAATTTTAAATTATGCATCCTAAGTTTAACATTGGATTTACCACTAAAAAAATAAAAAAGTAAGTAACTTCCTGATAAAGTCATTCCAATAACAGTAGCCCATGCCGCACCCTTCATTCCATATCCTAATTTAATAACAAAAAGCCAATCCAGTATAACATTAACCACTGCTCCCACAACTAAAACAGTCATTGCTAAGGCAGGATTTCCATCAGCCCTTACAATAGGATTCAAAGCACAACTCAATATATAGGCAATAGTAAACATAAAAATTATTCTACTATAATCCATAGTAAGAACAAGGACCTCTCCCTGTGCACCTAAGAAAACCATAATAGGTTCTAAAAATGTAAGTCCTAAAACAGTAATTATAGCTCCAATAACCAACACCGTTAAAACAGTGGTGCCTAAAAGCTTTTCAGCATCTTCCTTTTTACCCTCTCCACACTTTATAGAAATTAGAATAGATGATCCAACACCAAATAACATTGCAATGGCCATATTTATACATAGCACAGGAAAATCAATGTTCACACTAGCAAGTCCTAACTCTCCAACCCCATTTCCTATGAATATACCATCCACAATAATATACATAGCATTAACAAGCATTCCAACAACAGCTGGGATAACAAATTTAATAAATAAACTCCCAATGTCTTTCTTTAAAATCTCTTCTCTCATGTCTCCGTTGCCAAAAATCTATAAAAATCTATAAATCTTGTTTAATTCCCTGTTCAATGTGTCCGATTTT
>JAVXGR010000036.1:0-16759 GCA_036657335.1 Clostridium sp.
AAGATTGTCTTTGTTTTCTTTCTAAAGTCTTTTTTAACTTTAAGACTTGATATAATCTAATCTTTTTCCCCAGTATCACTTTCTAACAACTCCTTAATCATTTTTTTGCTTTATTTGCTCTTTTAGCTTGCAAAGGGCAACTAAATACTGTAACAATTTGAATTAAATCCTCAACTAATTCCTGTTCTTGTGTCTTTTCAGTATTGTCCATATCTTGAACGTGAGTATTATAAACTTACTGATAGCTGTTCTGTTTTCAAAAAAAAGTTATCTTAATCTTTAAGGATTACTTTTCCTGTTTTCAATTCTTTTATACACAAAAAATTTATAAAATCCATATGAAACTATGCCCTTTAATATACTTGATATTGCTATACTCCACCATACGCCTGATACTCCAAACCTCTTTATTAATATAAGGGCCATGGGAATCCTCATCATAGTAAAAATTATACTTATTACAGCTGGAATCTTTGGTAATCCTATACCTGTAAATACCCCATTTGATATCATCTCAACGGCATTAAATATTTGGGAGGTCCCTATTATTCTTAAATAAGAACTAGCAATTACTATAGTTGTATTTTCTCTTATAAACAATCTTACCAAGAGTTCTGGAAACACTATAAATATAAAGCTTGTAATACCTGAGTATATAGCTCCAATAAACAATGCAACCTTGTAACCCTTGTTTATTCTTCCATACTGTTTTGCCCCATAGTTTTGCCCTGTAAAGCTTGATATTGCACCATTTAATCCGGCAACTACCATGTAAGTTATTGACTCAACCTGAAGTCCTATCTTTTGAGCAGCTATAGCATCTGATCCAAATATAGCTATATGCCTTGCTAAAATAATATTTACTAAAGTAAACAACACTCTTTGAAATGCCATGGGAAACCCTAGATTAAATATCTCCTTAACTTTTTTATACTTTAATCCCTCTTTAGAATGATATCTGAAAATATCCTTGCCTTTAATACTAAACATAAGAAACATGACTATATTGGCTATAAGGCTTGCCACCGATGCTCCAGCAACACCTAGCTTAAATGTATATATGAGAATAGGATCCAATACTATATTTAGTACAATACCTACAGCACTTATCTTTAAGGCTGTTTTATTATTTCCAAAACTCCCTAAAACCCTAATATACATCAAGTTGAAAAATGCAAAAAATAGAACAGGTCCATTTACAGCTAGATATATATAGGCATCTCTCTCTACAACTGGGTTGTTCAAAGAAAAAAAGCTTATTAAATCTTTGCCCATAAAAACTAAAAATAAACAATACGCTCCACCTAATACTAAATTTAAAAAGTTACCACAGTTTATATACTGATTTACCTCTGTATCATCATCTCTTCCAATGGCATGTGCTACCTTTATACCTGCCCCAATTACCACTAATGAACTTATGGAATACCCAAGCCCTATAAAAAAACTTGAGGTGCCTAGACTAGCAACAGCATTACTTCCTAAGGCACCTACCCAAATCATATCTACCAAGTTATATGTTAGTTGCAACATAGAACTACCCATAATAGGTAATGCTAAGCCTATTATAACCTTACCTACATTTCCTTTTGTTAAATCGATCTTTATCATTTTACCTCACTTTAAAGTGAATTCTACCTATTTCACTTTTAAATCCATATAAAATCGCCCTAGGTTGATTCTATTTTGATACCATATCATTATTTTTCCATAGTTTAAAATAATTATTCATTTACTTCTTTACCATTACTCTATAATAATTATTTATTTCTTTATTTATGTTTTTGTTTATTTTTCACTTTGTTTGTTTAATACTACAATATAATAAATTATTATTTATTTCTTTAATACTATAGTATAATCAATGTATACTATTAATTAATATACATTATTAAAGGAGATTTTACAAATGAAATTAAAAGAAGACCTTAAATGCCCCATCTGTGAAGATTTAATGGAAGAATACATATATGATTATAATAATACTCCTGAAGAAAAAATTAATTACAAGTGTCCAAACTGTGGTCATAGAGATTGCAAACTTATTGTTGAAGGTCTAAAATACCAAACTTTTCACAATCCTTTTTTATAAATTATTTATATCATAAAAATAAGCTAACCTAAAGACAGTTATATACATCTTTAGGTTAGTTTGTTTTATTATGATTTTATTTATATTTAAAATTACAACAGTATAATAGTAAAAACCCTATATTTATTTCACTTCTTGGGTTGTAAATTTTAATATTTTATTGGCAAAATTCTATTTCTGCTCCACTTTTAACTCTCTCTTTAACAGCCTCATCCAACTGCAAATCACCCATCCACTGTATTTTTTCCTTTAAATAATTATTAAATCCCCTTACCCTTATAATCTAAAATAGCTTTTTTAGCTGATTCATCTGCTATGTCATTATAAATACTTTCATCACTATGTGCTTTTACTTTTACAAAGTATATATTTAACGACTTACTCATATCTTCAATAAACCTTACATATTCTTGAGTATATTTATTCTTTGCCTGCCATTCACCATTTGCCCATAATGATATATTTTTCAAATCATGATATATAGCTACATTCTTTACACTTAATTCTTGTGCTTTAGTTAAAGCAAGCTTTACAGCCTCTAACTCCCCTACTATATTCCATTGATCCCACTCATCATATCCTGCTCTAAAGTATGTATTATAAGAGTTCTTCTTAAAATCTAAAACAACCACACCTGATCCATAAGTCTTTGTAACTTTATCATAGCTTCCATCTACAAAGGCAATAAATTCATAGTCACATCTCACATTCTCAGGATCTACATATACTTTAGAACATATAACATTAGCCTTGCTTCTAAGTGGCGTAACATCATATCCATACTTAATATTTTCAGCTTTTATATCTATGTTTTTATTAAAGTTCTCCTTGACCTTAGGAATCTCAACATTTTCAGTTTTCTTATAATCATATAAAAATTCTTTCGCCTCATCTTCAGTAGAAAAACCTTTATATGTTGCCCCTCCATATCCGGTTACACTTGCCAAACACTCCGACCATGTTTTAAATATTCCTTTTTCTCTTCCTGCTTTTACTGCATAAAAATTCTTTTTAGCCATGTCTTCCTCCTTGATAATCCACCACTATAATCTATCTCCTAAAATTCTTTTATTATTAGATTTTATCAATAAAATACCTATTACCATCTATTACTTTCTTAAAATAACCTGTTCCTAAACCTATTCTTTTCAATTAATCCACCTTACTTTTATAAATATTATTATTAGATTATATCATAAACATATAATCTTTATATTTTATTATTAGCACTTTTAATCCCTGATTAGTCATAAAAAAATAAAAGCCATGTTTAACATGACTTAAATAGTAGTATTATTAAATTTTACATCTTCACTTAAAAGTAAAAATAAGTATAGAAAAAGATATTGCACTTTCTTATGAGAATGTTATTTATTTTATAAACTATATCGATTTCTCCCATTTTTTTTAGCCTTGTATAAATTTTCATCTGCTTTTAACATTACAGCATCTATATCCTTAATTGCCCCCATGCTTGCCCCCATACTAACAGTAACTTTATTACTAATGTTAGATTTCTTATGTTCAATATTCAAATTACTAATTGCCTCTTTTAATTTATCTAGTTTATTACAAATATACTCATTATCGCCACTATTAATCAAAACGTAAAATTCTTCTCCACCATATCTTCCAACAACATCGCTTTTAAATACTTCAGTAATACATTTTGTAATCTTTATTAAAACCCTATCTCCATCTAAGTGTCCGTAATTGTCATTATATAATTTGAAAAAATCTATATCTATCATTATAAATGATATTGCCTTGTCACTATCTATAAACTGCATGTCTTTTACTAATTCATGTAATTTTCTTCTATTCCATATTGATGTTAAAGAATCTTTCAAAGTTAAATCTTTTAGCTTTTCATTATAACTCTCTTTTAAACTTAATTGTTTTTTGTATGTACTAGATTTTATTAGTAAAACAATTAGTAAAGCAATTATTATTAATGCAATTATTATTCTTTGAGATTTTAATCTATTTATAGAATTTTCTTTTTCCTCTGCATTAACTTTATCAACTACGTATACAAGAGAATTTTTATTATTGTCTTTTCTTATTTTTTTTTCTATTTCTATCCTTTTTTCTTCTACTTCGCAAGCCTTCTCATATTGATTTAGTGCTCTATAGGCCTTACCTACCATTTCAATAGAATTCAAGAAAGCTATTGATACTCTATTACTATCCTTTAATAGATTCATTGCTTTCAAGTGACATTCTAAAGCCTTATCATAATCACCTAAATTATAATAAGCTTCTCCATAAGAGGATATAATATGTATTTGCGAATCTATATATAATAGTTCTTTACTAGCACCTTCGTACTCTTTGCTTACCTTTTTCAAGTACATAATTGCTTCTTCTGGATTTTTTCTTAAGTTTGCAATCGCCGCCCGCATAGTATATGCCCATATGTATTCTCTAGGCCTATCATGCTCATCTAGCTGTTGTACCTCACTTAAAAGTTCATTTACAGTATTAACTGACTTTTCATATTCTTCATTTCCACAATAGGCATCAGCTAAGTATGCCAATGTATTTATTTTCTTTTGAATTGAGTTCTTTACAGTTTCTAATTCTAAAGCACTATTCAAAACTTTTATAGAATTTTCATAATCATCATTGTATGAATAATTAGAGCCTAATTCAATTAATGCATCTGCATGAATTAATTCTAATCCTTTTTTTTCTGCTAATTTTAAGGCTCTGATATTATATTCTAATGATATATCTAGAGTATTCTCTAATAGGTAATACCTACTTAAACTAAGATAAGTATCGGCTAATATCTCATCACTTGGTTCTAGTTCTATTGCCTTCTTTAAATGTTCTATAGCTCCTGATGTTTTACCATCTTGATTTTGTACTATCTTTGCTCTCTTTATATGCATATTTGCTATTAAATCTTTATATTTTTTATTATCCCCATTATGTATTGCTTGATCAAAACTATATTTTGAGTTACCATAATCTCCAAGTTCAAAATAATTCTTAGACATTTCATTATGACTAAGTATTATAACTTCTGCTAAATTAAAACTATATTTTTTTGCTATTTGTAAAGCTTTCTCAAGATTTTTATTCGATTTTTCATATTCTTTAAGCACGTTCTCATAATACCCCATTATAAAATATGCTTTAGCCTTGCTTTCATCACTATCTGTAGATTCTATTATACTGTCTACATTTTCTATTATTTCATTAATTTTATGGGTATCCAAATCACTACTTTTATATGAAATTATACTTTCTATAATTGTATTTAAAAGAATATCATCCTTTCCTACATTAAAAATACAGAGTGCTAAACTAACAACTAACACTAAAGTACATAATATACACGCCTTAATACTTTTTCTACTAATATTTTTTTTACTTATTCTCACTGTTAAACCCTTGCCCCCATCTAAGTAAAACTACTTATATACTAACCCTAAAATAATAAAAATAAATTTAAATTTAAAAACATCACTGAATGCACTCATTTTTTCATAGTTTTAATATCCGAATTTTAGATAATCAACACTTGTTATATTATTATGAATATTATTCACATTATATACTCTTTTACTACTTCTTACTACCTATTTCTATATTTTGTTATATTTTCATTATAACTTAAAACTCAAGTTAATTCCAAATATTCCTCATTAATCTGTTAATTAGTTAATTAACAAAGGATATTTATTGCTAAATATCCTTTGTTATATTCTTATCCATCATTATCATATCATCCACTACTTTATATCCATTTTTTACATAGAATCCTTCAGTCTTATCTGTTCTAGATGTATATAAATATATGTTTTCAATACCTCTGTAACTTAAATTATTACTGAATTTCTCTAATAATCTTTTCCCTATACCTTTTCCCTTTTCATTATGATCTACACAGAACTCTTTTATTTGAAAATCCATACAATCATAAGAGTACTCATGATTTCCAAGTATCATACCCACTGCCTTAGTATCTTCAAAACATACTAAGCCATAACTTCCTTCACAGCTTAACATTTGTTTCAGTCTCTTTTTTACTATTTCCTCAGTCCATTTATCATTCCATGGTGGAGCATTAAAAGATTCAACGTACAACCCTAGTACTTCATCTAAATTCTCTAAGTTTAGTTCTTTAAATATCATCATATGCCTCTCCTTAAATAATTATTTAATATATATGTTTACTGTAGATATTTTTATAGTTACTTTATAAATTATAAGTAACTATTAATAATCACTTCCTGCTAAATACCCCGTAGAAAAAGCTATTTGAAGATTATATCCCCCAGTTTCGGCGTCTACATCTATTACTTCTCCTGCTAAAAATAGTCCCTTTATTATCTTTGACTCCATGGTTGATGCATCTATTTCTTTAACATTGACACCACCACTAGTGACCATAGCTGCTTTTATAGTTAAGGTTTCTATAACTGTAAGCTTCATTTCTTTTATGTACTGGATAAGCTTTGTTTCCTCTTCCTTTTTTAATTCATGAGGCTTTATTTCACTTAATTCTAGTAAGTTTAAAATTTCTTTAATGAAATTTTGCGCTAATAGTCCCTTTAAATTAGTTAATATATTTTTATTAGGATTGCTTCTAATCATCTTAGAAATTTCATCCTTTGAAGTATTTGGTAAAAAATCTAAACTAATTTCTACTTCTCCAACTTCTAATGCCTTATTAATGTAAGATGATAACTTTAAAACTCCTGGACCTGATACTCCAAAGTGAGTAAATATCATATCTCCCGTAGTTTCTATTTTTTTCTTTCTAATCTTAGCACTTAAAATCACTTCCTTCATTGCAACACCTTGTAAATTCTTCACAAAGCCATCCTTTATAACTAAGGGTATTAATGCTGCATACAAAGGTTTTATACTATGACCATATTTGCTTAATATTTCGTACATAGAACCATCAGATCCTGTTGTTGGATGACTTTTACCACCAGTGGTAATTATAACTTTGTCTCCATATAATTTTACTCCATCTTCAGTTATAATTCCTTGTATCTTCTGATTTTCTACAATTAAATCTGAAACCTTTGTATTATACATTACTCTTACGCCACTTTTTATAAGGTCACTTCTCAAAACCTCTATAACTTCCTCAGCCTTATCACTCTTTGTATATACCTTTTCATCATGTTCAACCTTATATTCTAAATTATTTTTAGAAAAATAGTTTAATAAATCATAATTAGAAAAAGTATAAAAGGAACTATATAAAAATTTTTCATTATTTACAATTTTATTGAAAAAATCCTCTATGCTTCTATTATTTGTGATATTACATCTACCACCACCAGTAAGCTTTAACTTCTTACCAATTTCACTATTTCTCTCTATTAATACTACTTCATTGGACTTTGCAGAACTAAGCGCTGCCATAATTCCAGCAGGTCCCGCCCCAACTACTATAACTTTTCCCATGCTCCGTCTCCTTACTTTAGTGTTAAACTATTTACTTAAGTACCTTATACACTCTAAAATATTATAACTTTCTTTTGGTCTACTAGCAACATACATGTTCTCAACAGAAGTTTTTTATTTACTATAATTACTTTTCCCAAAACAAATAGGAGCACCTTCTTAAGATGCTCCTGTTTACAAATTACTGTAATAATGTTTCTATTATTCTACTCTGCTGCTGTGTATATATCTTTCTCAATATTTATAAATATCTCAGCAATTACTCCATAAGCTTTACCCCACGCATCTATTACTTCATCAGTAGCTACATCACCTAAAACAATCTTAATTGCCTTTAATAAATTTGCTCCAACTATTGGATAATGCTCTGGCTTAACATTTATTTCAACATGTCTTGCACCTATTTTTTTAACTGCTGGTAATAAAACAGTTAAATTATCTATGTTTTCAGCTGCTGCTAATATTGTCATTGCTAAAGCTTTTGGTTGTTCTCCTGAAGCTTGTCTTCTCATATTAAACATTGGAATAACCTCTGGATTATTTTCAAACATAGTCTTATAGAAAGTTTTTGTTATTTCTACCCCATGTTCTCTTAAAAGTGGTACTGTACTTTTTATTATTTCAATTGTTTTGTTATCTAACATAATTAATCTCTCCTTATTTTATCATTTTTACTCTTACATATTCTTTGCTCTATTACTTTTTTTATCCACAGATATTCTTTATTTTACAACTTATATTTAATCCTAAATACTTGTTGTTAACTAGTAATTGTTTTCTCTCAGTAATTATACTTTATCATATGTGGATATAATGTTCAAGTAAAATATACATTATGTTTTTTCAGGGCTCTTTTAACAAAGTCCTCACTCCAAGGCCTCTCAGATAAAAATTTTCCTGTATTAGTTCTATGCCTAGACGGCATAAACTCTGAAACATCAGTTACCTTTCCACAATATCCTTTAGTAACCATTGAAGGTACAACTAAGATTAAATGATACATTTGTGGCCTTGTAAGGTATAGACTTAGTCCTAATTCAATAAAAAATTTGTATATTGGGGATGATTTTGTTACAATTGAGTTGTTAAACATTTATGTTTTCCTTCTTAGTTATGTTTAGTGTCGCAACCCAATTATAACAGGAGATTGCATAATGTCTTTGTTGTTTTACCCCTTGTATAATACAGTTATAATCCTTGCTATACATCTAAATACCCTTATAAGGATCACTAAAACCACTACAATTATTTTTATTATTTCTTGATGTTAATTACTTTATAATGTAAAATTAAATTATGCAAATAAAATGCACATTAATTAATTTACTTGTTTAGGGGGTTGAAATCTCATGCAATTATCCAAATTTACAGATTATTCCTTTAGATCATTATTGTATTTAGCTACACATAATGAAAGACTTTGTACTGTTGATGAACTAGCTAAAAATCTAGATATATCTGTAAACCATTTAAAAAAAGTAATCCATAAATTAGCTAAAACCCATTATATAATATCCTTAAAGGGTAGGTCTGGAGGCTTAAAACTCGGTTTACCTCCAAAGGAAATAAATCTTGGAAAGGTTTTTATCTTTACTGAAGAAAATTTAAATATAGTAGAGTGCTTTAACCCAGATAACAACTGTCCTTTAATAGTACATGGTTGTAAACTGAAAACAATTCTTGGAAAATCATTGGATAGTTTTGTAGTAGAATTATCATCCTATACCTTAAATGACCTTCTATAGCAATAACTTCTTATAAATTTAGGATTCTTAAAATGACATCACCTATTTAGTTATATAGATGCATAAAAGTGCTATGTTAATATAGCACTTTTATAATTTCTTCTCATATATGATAATACACCTAGTGATTTTTAATTTTTACTCATATAAAGCACTCCTGAGTATATTCTCTAAGCTTTATTCATATAAACTAATATTCATAAGCCTTTCTAATTTTTCATCTGTAATAGGCCAACCTATCTCTCTTGCTGTATCCATCATTGTATGGATATTTTCAATTGGTGTCTCAACTGGAAGCCCACATCCTGACATTATTCCATATCCTTTTGGACATTTATATCCATTCTTAACACATCCTAAAACACTCTTTCTAACCTCTTCTCTTGATCCTGAATACATAACTGAGGATGGATCTACATTCCCCATTATTTTTATTTTACCACCAATTTTATTAACACAATGATTTAAATCCACAACATTATCTATACTAAAAGCTCCTACACCCAAATCTACTACATCTTCAAAAATTCCTGTAGTCTTACCACAAATATGTATAGAACTTCCTACACCCTTAGATTTTATAAAATCTATAAATTCTTTTATATAAGGTTTACCATATTCTCTAAAATGTTTTGGACTAATAACTGTGCACGAACTCATTGGTTCCGCTATACTAATTCCTACTCCACTATCAATAGCAGCTTCTGCAAACCTTTTGCAACTTTCTAAAGAAATTTTACATAGTTCATGTACAGCCTCTGGATTAGTAATTAATAACTTAGTCATTTTTTGTACACCTATTAAGAAAAAAGAACTTGTAAAGGGTCCTACAATCAATGCTGTACATGGTACCTCCCTACCTATAGTATTTTGAACTATTTTCATAGCCTCTATATGAATAGGCAACCTTCCATCCTTATATGGATTAACAGGTTCTAACTTATAGATATCCTCTACAGAATTAATAGCAGGCTCTAACAAATCAACGGTATTATCATCTGGAAACTTCATTTTTGCTCCCATTGCCTCTGATAGTGTAAATAAATCTGTAAATATCTTAGCTCCATCTCCACCAAATGCCTTATGTGTATCTATTACTGCCTTTGCCAAAACCTTAGCATCACTATTAAATTCTGAGATTTTACATCCTGATACCCTTGCAATACCATTGGAAAGATTAGGATTACACTGTATTCTATCAACATCTTCTCCCTTAGAAAGAGCTATTGCTCTCTCCATAGGGGTTAACTTATCATTAAACTGCTTCATTTAATACACCCCTTACTAATTTCTTAGCAAGTCTTGCTGCCTTGGATGCCTCCGCTGCATACCCATCTGCACCTATCTTATTAGCAAAGTTTTGAGATATAGGTGCTCCACCTACCATTACCACAACTTCCTTACGTATTCCTGCCTCTTCTAATAACCTTATAACAACTTCCATATTATCCATAGTAGTTGTCATTAAAGTTGACATTCCAACTAAATTAGCCCCAATTTCCTTTGCTTTTTTAACAAATTCTGATGGTGCAACATCTCTTCCTAAATCATAAACCTCAAATCCACAAGTTTCTAACATTATTTTAAAAAGATTTTTCCCTATATCATGAGTATCTCCCTCTACAACTCCTACTACCGCCTTGTATTTTACTTCTCCCTCTTCTACCTTTAAATGTGGTCTTAATATATCTAATCCAGCATACATGGCATCAGAACACATTAATAACTCCGGTATATAATATTCCTCTTCTTCATATAAAACTCCAGCCTTATCCATTCCCTTTGCAAGGCCACTAGCTATACCTTCATAAGCATCAAAACCATTATCTACAAATTCTTGAGCTTTATTTAGTGCAACTTCTTCTTCCATATCAACAACTGAAGCAGCTAGTTCATCTAATAATTGATCCTTTAAATTATTCATATTGTCCCCCTAAGTGTTTAAATATTTAATTTTATAATATACTTTCCATATTCAATTCTACAGTTCAAAATATATCTTTACAAATTTGTTTTTATAATACATGAGCAGTTATCTATTAGTTTTCACTCTATACTAGTTTTTCTAGAAATTAAAAATAGGAGATTAAATTTTAAATTTAGTCTCCTATTTCAACATTTCAGTTTTATCCAATTAATTCTGTGCCTAAATCTTCACTATTATTAATTAAGTTTTTATAATACCCCTTATTCTTCATAAGTTCTAAATGACTTCCCATTTCTACAATTTCACCATACCTAAGCACTATAATTTTATCTGCATTTCTTATAGTTGAAAGTCTATGAGCAATAACTAATGTAGTTCTATTCTTAGCTGCATTATCTATAGCCTTTTGTATTAATTTTTCTGTGTAAGTGTCTATATTTGCCGTAGCTTCATCTAATACTAGAATTGTAGGACTATGAGCTAAGGCCCTAGCAAATGACAATAGCTGCCTTTGCCCTGATGAGAATGTACTGCCTCTTTCCATAACAGGCTCATCCAACCCCAGAGGCATACTACTTACAAATTCATCGGCACAGGATATTTTCAATGATTCATATATTGTTTCTTTATCAATATCATCATTTAAAGATATATTATTTTCTATATTTCCTGAAAACAAAAACACATCTTGAAGTACTACCCCTACATTTTTTCTCAAATCTTTTTTATTTATATGATCTATATTTAAACCATCAATTAATATTTCCCCTCTTTGAATCTTATAGAATCCACTAATCAAATTAATTATTGTAGTTTTTCCTGCCCCTGTTTCCCCAACAAAGGCGGCTGTTTGTCCATTTCCGAGGGTAAAACTTATGTCCTTAAGTATCCATTCTTTATCCTTGTATGCAAACCATACATTCTTAAATTCTATTCCCCCCTTGAAACTATCAATTTTTATTCCATCCTCCATATCCTCAAGTATGTCCTCTTTATCTAATAACTCAAAAATTCTATCTGCTGATATTAAAGCTGATTGAATTGTTGTGTACTTCTCTGCTAAATCAGATATTGGACCGAAGAACTGTTTTATATAACTAGTAAATGCATAAATTACACCTATCTCTAATATTTTATTTTCTAAGGGTCCCATTGAATATATTAATATTACTGAGATAGCTAAGTTTTGAAGTATATCTGACACCGGCTTTAATAAACTATTAAGCCATACTTGAAAGGCACATAGCTCATAATAATCATTATTTAGAGTAGAAAATTCTTTATACTTCTCATTTTCTCCTCTAAATATCTGTATTATCTTCATACCCGATATATTTTCAGCCATAAATCCATTTATTCTTCCTATTGTACTCTTCATCTTCTTAAAATTATCATATATTTTTTTCTTCAATGTAAAAATCAAAATAAAAAGTATGGGTACCGTACAAAATGATATAAGAGCTAATTTAACATCTAAAATAAACATAGCTACTATTATACCTATAAGCAAAAATACATCCTTGAACAAATTTAATATAACATCAGTGTACATTTCATTTATAGCTTCTACATCATTAGTTGCCCTAGTTATAAGACTTCCTGAAGAAGTGTTGTCCAAGTATGACAATGGTAGATATTGAATTATCTTAAAAACCCTTTCCCTAATTTTCTTCATAATACTTTGACTGACCTTATTTATTAAGTTAGCTTGTAATATTGAAAAACCACCACTACATAGCACAATTAAAAAATATATTATTCCCATAGAAGTTATGGAATATAATCCATTGGAAGCAATCTTCGCCACTAAAAAGTCATCAATTACTAACTTTATAATATATGGTTTTATAAGCTCTGCTAAGTTCACTAATATTACACTGAGAACAGATATGAAAATCATTAACTTATATGGTTTAGCTAAAATCATTAACCTTATTAAGCTATGTTTTTTAAGAAATTTCTTCTTTAGCTCCGACTTACTTAGTCCCTGATTGTTCTTGGTATATTTCATAATAATCACCTCTCTTTTCTATCAACTCTTCATGTGTTCCTCTTTCACATATTTTACCTTCATCTAAAAGAATTATTTCATCTGCGTGTGATATAGAAGATATTTTGTGAGATATTATAATTGTACTCTTTCCCCGCCTAAGTGCTTTAAAATTATCTAATATTCTCTTTTCTGTTACTGTATCAACGGCAGAAAGAGAATCGTCTAATATTAATATAGGAGGATCTTTTATAAGTGCTCTAGCAATAGACACTCTCTGCTTTTGCCCTCCTGATAAATTAACTCCACGCTCACCTAAAACCGTATCAAATCCCTCTGATAAATTTTTTATGCTTTCATATATACAACTATTCTTAACTGAGTTTTCAATCTCTTCTACTGTATAGCTATTCTTAAAAAAGCCTATATTTTCTTTAACAGTTGCATGAAAAAGAAATGCATCCTGTGGTACATACCCAAAGGCATTCCTTAAATTTTCTAGACTATAGTCATTAATATCTATACCATCTATTAAGATCTTATTATTTTCTACATTATGTAATTTTAATAATAGGTTAACTAAGGTTGTCTTACCCGAACCAGTTTTTCCAATTATTCCTAGAGTGCCCCCTGGTCTTATCTCTATATCTATATGTTCTAATGCATTTATCTCTGATTGTGGATAAGCAAAACTCAAGTTATTAATCTTTATATTTCCATTAATTTCACTGTTTACCATAGCTAGTCCATCTTTTATATCTGGCTTTACATTTAATATTTCAATTAATCTTTTATAAGAAGCAGCACCTCTTTGAATTATATTTATTATACGTCCTATATTCATAATTGGTACCATAATCATAGTTAAATAGGTGTTAAAAGCAACAAAGCCTCCTAATGATATCTCACCTTTTAAAACCATATTACCTCCAATAATTAAGTTTGTTACAAAACTAATGCTAAAACACAACTCAATAACTGGGGATATTACGGCTGATAGCCTAACCATAGATAGATTTGCATCCATCATATTATTATTTAATTCTTCAAAATTTTTAAGCTCCTCTGCTTCCTGTGCATAAGCCTTTATTACCCTAATTCCATATATATTTTCTTGTATTTTGCCTGATATATCTGAAAAACTTTCTTGTACTCTTTTAAATTTTATTCTAATATATTTTCCTACCTTGATAATTAAAAGTATAATAATTGGAATAGGTATAAGACACATCATAGCTAATTTAAAATTTACAGTTCTAGACATTGCCGCAACAGTAGCTACACTTAGTCCCATTCCATTAATAGCCATTGCAGAAGCTGGTCCTAAAGTCATTCTTACTGCACCAATATCATTAATTGCATATGCAATTAAATCTCCAGTTTTTCTCTTGCTATAAAATTCTGGACCCATTTTTTGTAGATGAGTATATAATCTTTCTCGAAGATATCCTTCAAGCTTTCTACTATTTCTAATTATTAAATTTCTCCAAATATATGTACATGTAAATGCTACTAAAGACACTAGCATAATAATGGCAATATTTTTTAAAATCCATGTTTTATTAAAGTTATCAGTGGATAAAATATCAATTGTATCTCCTAAAATTCTAGGAAATATGGTTTGTACATAAGTACCAAATAGCATAAATATAAGCCCTATAATATAACTCATTTTATTTTTAAATATAAAATCAACTATTATGTTTTTATTTTTCATCCTGCACTCCCTTACATATGCTTGCTTAAATATATATTTTTCTTACTTAAACATATACTTTACCTACTAAATTATATAATTTTCACTTCTTAACAATACCACTTTCTTGCTGAATAATGTACTTTCCCTACTTAACAATAGGACTTGCCTACTGGTCATGTGCTTTTCCATACTTAACAATATGACTTTCCTACTTAATCATTATACTTTGTTTACTTAATCACATCCTTAATTATATACTTTTGCTGCCTATTATTAAAGTATATAAAGGATATTTATTTGTAATTATTTTACATATCTTTATAGTTAATACTACATAGAATTATAAATTCTATTCTATCACAATATAATATTAAGTTGCTAAACTAAAAACTACTTCATACATTAAACTGTATGAAGTAGTTCTTATAATTTATAATATTAAAAATCCTATGAAGTATCTTCTATAAATTATAAATTTATAGTGCTACATATTATTGCAGTACTCATCTATAGCATCAGCAACTACCTTTGCATGAACAGCAGCTTTAACTACGGTTTTAGCACCTGTAACTACATCCCCCGAAGCAAAAACTCCAGTTCTAGTTGTTTTTCCTATTTCGTCCACAAGTAACAGTCCTTGCTTACTAGTTTCTAATTTTGTCGTGTTAGCAACTATATTGTTTTTAGGATTTTGACTAACAGCTATAATAACATCATCACATTCCACCAGCTCTTCTGAACCCTGAATTATGTTAAACTTCACTTCATTATTATCATTAGTTACCTTTTCAATATCTACAAAGATAACTCCATTATCTAAAATTTCTAAAGGTGACTTAAATAATTCAAATTTCACACCCTCTTCTTTAGCCTCGTGTATCTCTAACTTTGTAGCAGTCATTTCTTCTATACCTTTTCTATAGTATACACTTACCTCTGCTCCACTTCGCTTAGCTACCCTAGCTGCATCCATAGCAACATTTCCAGCACCAATAACTATTACCTTCTTACCTAAGTTGAAAGATGTAGGAGATTTCAGATAATTTATGGCATAATTTACATTACCTAAAGTTTCTCCTTTTATATTTAAAGGTCTCGGATTCCATACTCCCGTTCCTATGAAAATTGCTTTGTAGCCATCTTCTAGTAATCTATCTAGTGTAATAACAGGTCCAATTAAAGTATTATATCTTATTCTTATATTTAAATCTAAAAGTTTCTTTTCAATTAAATCTAATATATCCTTAGGTAGCCTAAAATCAGGTATACCATATCTTAATACCCCACCTATTTTATGATTTTTCTCAAAGATAGTTATCTTATATCCTCTTTGAGCTAATATAAATGCTATAGCTATACCAGCAGGTCCAGAGCCAACAATGGCTATTCTTTTATCTTTTTTTTCTCCTTGCTCTAATTTTACATTTCTAAGATAATTCATTGAAATAAGATGTTCTATCTCTCCAAACTTTATAGGTTCACCCTTTATTCCCCTTATACAATTTCCTTCACATTGATCTTCATGTGGGCAAACTATAGAACATATTACAGTTAATGGGTTGTTCTTAAATAATAATTCCCCTGCTTCTTCTAACTTATTTTCTCTATATAACTTAATTACAGTTGGTATTTCTGTACTTATAGGACAGTTATTTTTACATCTAGGTGTCTTGCATAATAAACACCTATCCACATCATCATTGACTCTACCTAAGTCTATTTTAATCATATGCTTATCTCCTTCTTTTTTTTATTTTAAACTCTCATATTCCCTTGAAAGCTTTCTTTTTTATCTTACCGTTGCCAAAAATCTATAAAAATCTATAAATCTTGTTTAATTCCCTGTTCAATGTGTCCGATTTTGCTAAAA
>JAVXGR010000037.1:0-16550 GCA_036657335.1 Clostridium sp.
CAATACTACTTTCAGAGCAGACACTTAGGGCTTGTCGCCCCAAGCCCCTATCCCTTTAGGGTAGTGGGCTGTTGACTACTATGTTATATTACCAACTTCCAGAGGAACCACCGCCACCAGAGGAGCCACCGCCAAAACCACCAAATCCACCACCAGAAGATCCTCCACCGGAACTACCACCACCACCTTTATACCTATTGCCTCGTGAATTACTTAAGATAACAATATGCATTAATGCAGTTAAGAACCTACCTCTATTGAATAATATATCTAATATAAATAAACCCATTACAGTTATTATGAAAATAGCTGAATTGAGATTATCTCCAGATGAATCCTTTGTGGGTAATGGTACATTTAAGGATTTATCGAGAGTAGTTTTATATTCAGTGGCTATATAGTCACAAAACACACTATAGGATTCAATTAATCCTTTGCCATAGTTATTTTCTTTAAAGTTTGGTTTTGCAACAGATTCCATTATTCTATTACTTAAGGCATCTGGTATAGCACCTTCAAGTCCACGGCCAACTTCTACCCTCCATTCACGGTCATTAATCACTAATAGTACTAATAGACCATTGTCTTTATTTTTCTCTCCTATACCCCAAGTTCTAAATAAATTAAGGGCATAATCTTCAATGGGTGTACCATTGGTTGAATCTATTATAACAACAATAGCTTGAGCACCTGTTTTATCTTCAAGTTCCTTACCTATAGATAGGATGTGTTGTGCTTCAGAGTTACTGGTTATACCAATGTAATCATTTAAATATTTATATTGAGTTGGGGAAGGAAGCTTACTATTAGCATATACAGAAGTAGAAAAAATAAGTAGTACTAAAAAAAAAATTAATATAAATAGCCTTGAGAATCTATTTTTAGTAATCATTCTTATTTAGAAAAGTCTACAGAAGGTACTTCTTTTGCACCTTCACTTGCTTTATAAAGAGTTTTTTCTTCAAATCTAAATAGGGAGGCTATTATATTTGTTGGAAATCTTTTTCTTTTAGTATTATAATTTGTAACAGAGCTATTATAATCCTGTCTAGCTATTGCAATTCTATTTTCTGTTCCTTCTAGCTGAATTGACAAATCTTTAAAATTCTCACTAGACTTTAAGTCAGGGTAATTTTCCACAACAACTAAAAGTCTTGAAATAGCACTTGAAAGAGCGGTGTCTGCATTAGCTTGTTCAGATACATTTTTAGAACCAGCAAGTTTACTTCTAGCATTAGCTATGTCTGTAAAAATATCTTTTTCTTGAGTTGCATAACCTTTTACAGTATTAACAAGGTTAGGAATTAAGTCAGACCTTCTTTGTAGTTGGGTATCAATATTAGATGCAGCTGTATTTGATTTTTGTTGTAAGGAAACTAAACTGTTATAGCTACTAATAACAGGTACGATTGAGAGTGCTAAGATAATTATAATTGCTATTAGTATATTACTTCTTTTTTTCATAAAATCACCTTTATCCTTTCTCTAAATAATTTATTATATGCAGAAAACCCAATTATTATATAAGAAAGTATTATAAAAAAATTGTTTTTTTATAATATAATAAATACATAGGATGAATATACATATTCAAGTAATATATTGAAATTAAGATTGTACATCTAAAATACTTTTTACTATGGATACTTTGAGGTAGGGATAAAGCATATTCTTTAGGGGTACATATATCTAAGTAATATGTTTTGAAATTAAGTTTTCATAGATTAATTGATTTGCATAATTGGGAGTAGAGAGGCTTATTTGTAGAATCATTGCTTAAATTTATAAAATTGTAAAATATAAGAAGCTTGGTAAATGCAAGAAACTTAGCAATAGTAAGCATATTATAGTAATTTAGAGGTAATATCATATTATCACTTAAAATGAAGAGATATGAAGTTAGCAAATCTATAATAACATCCATATAATAGTATTAAAGTTAAAGCCTTTGAAAAGAGAGAGTAGGTAATAGAGTTTAGTTCCAGCGAGTTTGAGGAAGTGAGAGTCAAACACTGTAGCTATTATTGAATGGGTCTTTGAGGTGACTTTCTGAATTATAGTAGGGAAGTACGGGAAGTTCGCCGTTAAAAGAACAGGGTATCGAGAGTATTTTAAAATCTCTGTACCTAATGAAGAGTATGTACTTAGGTGGTATTGCGAAATTTTGGTATTTCGTCCTAGTTGGGATGGAGTACCTTTTTTATTTCCACTAAAGTTTATTTGCATACAAAAAATGGGTGGCAACACGAGTCACTTCGTCCCATTAATTGACGAAGTGGCTTTTTTTGTTGCCTTTTTTATAAAGGTGCATAAATAATCATAAATATTGGAGGGAAAAACATGGCTAATATTTCACAAGAAGAATTTAAATTAAGAAGAAAAGATTCAGAGGTGTTTTCTGTAATTAGTGATTTTAGAGGTGACGATATAAGTGCAATAAGGATATTTCAAGGATTTCAAGGAGAGGGAAAATTTATCTTTGAGAGTGGAGGTAAGGAAAATTATTTTGGAAGATATTCTTACCTATCAGAGAATCCTTATAAGGAGATAATGGGTAATGAGTATGAGGAGATTGAGAAAATAAAAAAAGAAGTAACTATTAATTTCAATAGTCAGTGTAATTCATTTACATTTAAAGGAGGAGCTATTGGGTATATAGGATATGATTCCGTAGCTTTCTATGAAAAAAAGTTAAGCTTTAAAAATAAGGATGAATTAAATGTTCCCACAGTAAGATTTAATTTTTACAAAAGGTATCTTTGCTATGATAATTTCACACATCGGGTTTATGTTGTGGATAATATTTTTTATGATGATAATAGGACCTATGAAGAGATTATGGAGGAACAAAAAGAATACTTTTACAAACTAGCAAAAAATAAAGACTTTCTTGTAGGAGCAAAGGGTGAGACCTATGAAGAGTTTAAAAAGTGTGAAAAAAATGAAAAAGAGTATAAATATAAAAAATGTGAAGATGTGGAAAAAAACGCGAAATGCAAAGTTGAGTTTAAATTATCTATTCCCAAAGATGAATTTATAAAAAAGATTGAGAGAGCTAAGGAGTATATAGTTCAGGGAGATATTTTTCAAGTGGTGCTATCAGAGAGAATGTACTGCAAAACAGATAAAACACCCTTTGAGATATATAGAAGATTACGAGAGGAAAATCCTTCTCCTTATATGTTTCTTATAGATTATAAGGAGTATCAAGTTATTGGATCTTCACCAGAAAGTCTTGTGGCACTTAAGGGGAATAAGGTAGTAACAAATCCCATAGCAGGTACGAGAAAGCGTGGAAATGGAGAGTTGGAGGATAATATTCTAGCTAAGGAGTTAATTGAGGATAAAAAGGAATTAGCTGAACATGTTATGCTGGTGGATTTGGGTAGGAATGATATAGGAAGGGTGAGTAAGTGTGGGACAGTTGAGGTAGGTGATTTTATGAAGGTAGAAAAGTTTTCTCATGTAATGCATATAACCTCAAAGGTTATTGGGGAGATAAGAGAGGATAAGGATGCTTTTCATGCCTTGGCAGCGTGTCTTCCAGTGGGGACAGTATCAGGTGCTCCTAAAATAAGAGCAATGGAAATAATAGAAGAGCTTGAGTCGGTTAGGAGGGGGATTTACTCTGGTGCTGTTGGATATTTTTCCTATGGTGGAAATATGGATATGAGTATAGCAATAAGAACTTTAGTATTAAAGGACGGAGTGGCATATTTGCAGGCAGGGGCAGGGATTGTGTACGATTCTATTCCAGAGAAGGAATTTGATGAAATAGAGAATAAATTATTGGTATTAAAGGAGGTTTTAAGATGATTGTTTTAATAGATAATTATGATTCATTTACTTTTAACTTATATCAATATTTAAGTGAGTTTGAAGAGGTTAAGATATTTAGAAATGACGAGATAACAGTAGAGGAGATAATTCAGTTAAAACCTAAGGGTATAGTTATTTCACCAGGACCTGGTAGACCAGAAAATGCAGGAAGAATTCTTGAAATAATAAGAGAACTAGGAAGTAGAATTCCTATACTAGGTATATGTTTAGGGCAACAGGCTATAGCTGTTGCTTATGGGGGGAAGGTTATAAGGGCTAAGGAGATAATGCATGGGAAAAGCTCCAAAATAAAAGTGAAGGGGAATGATATTTTTGAAGGAGTTAGTAGAAAGTTAGATGTTATGAGATATCATTCTTTGGTAGTTCATAGAGAGTCGTTGCCAGGGCAATTAGAGATTATAGGGGAAAGTATTGAGGATAATGAGATTATGGCAATTAGACATAGGAGTTATAAGGTATATGGTCTTCAATTTCATCCAGAATCAATATACACACCAAAGGGGAAGCTTATGATACAAAATTTTGTGGAGGTGATTTGTAGTGATTATAGATAATGCAATTAAAAAAATAGTATGCAGAGAAAATTTAACTGAAGAAGAGGGAAGAGCTGTTATAAATGAAATAATGAGGGGGGAAGCTACTTCAGCACAAATAGGAGCTTTCTTAATTGGACTTAGGGTAAAAGGGGAGACAACAGAGGAGCTTTTAGGTGCAGTAAAAGCTTTAAGGGATAATATGATATCGGTAAATATACAGGGAGAGCATTTGATAGATACCTGTGGAACAGGGGGAGATGGAGGAAATACTTTCAATATATCTACTGCTGTGGCAATTGTTGCAGCTAGTGGAGGAGTAAAGGTTGCAAAGCATGGAAATAGGGCTGTTTCAAGTCAAAGTGGTAGTGCAGATGTTTTAAAGGAACTGGGAATTAGAGTTGATCTTAACAATGATGAAAGCAAGGAGGCAATTGAAAATGTAGGGATGGCATTTTTATTTGCACCAAATTATCATAAGGCAATGAAGAATGTAGCAAAGGAAAGAAAGGAATTAGCAACTAGAACTTTATTTAATCTAATAGGTCCCTTAGTAAATCCAGCACCAATACGAGGGCAGCTTTTAGGAATATACGATGGTAATTTAATTGAAACTGTGGGAGAGGTTTTATTAAAGCTTGGATTAGAGAGAGCTATGGTAGTTCATGGGGATGATGGATTAGATGAAATAACCACTACAACCACAACTAATGTATGTGAAGTTAAAGATGGGGGATTAAGAATATATAAGATAAGTCCGGAAGAATTTGGAATGTCTAGAACATCACTAGAGGATATTAAGGGTGGAACTCCAAAGGAAAATTCACAAATTATAATTAATATATTAAAGGGAGAAATGGGAGCAAGAAGAGATATAGTAGTTTTAAATAGTGCAGCTGCACTTTATGTTGGAAAAAAGGTAAATACCATGCAAGAAGGAGTGGAAAGGGCAAAAAAATTAATAGATTCAGGAGTAGCCTATAAAAAATATATGGAACTTATTAGAGTATCTTAGATATTTAGGAGGTGTAAATTTGATATTATATAATATAGTTGAAAGGAAGAATGAAAGAATAAGGGATAGAAAAATCACTATTTCTGGGGAAATAATGTACCATAATGCTTTAGAATTATCACGAAAATTTAAGGGAAATAAATTTAAAGAGGCTGTTAGCAAAGATGGATTATCAATAATTGGAGAGTTTAAAAAGGCATCTCCTTCGAAGGGAGTAATAGTAAAAGATTTCAAAATAGAAGATATTTTAAAATATTATAAAAAGTTAAATGTGGATGCATTTTCAGTATTAACAGAGGAAGACTTTTTTTTAGGAAGTGATGAGTATCTTTTAAAAGTAAAGCAACATTGTAGTAAACCTATATTGAGAAAGGATTTTATTATTGATTTTTATCAGATATATGAAAGTAAGGTTTTAGGAGCAGATGCAATACTTTTAATTGTGGCATTGTTAAAAAGTAGACTGAAGGAATTTTATGATGTGGCTAAAAGTCTTAATTTAGATGTGCTAGTTGAGGTCCATAACAAGGATGAAATCAGAATTGCTTTAGAATGTGGCTGTGAAATAATCGGCATAAACAATAGGGATTTAAGAAGCTTTAAAACTTCTTTAGATATTACAAGAGAGCTTATAAAATATATTCCTAAGGATAAAATCATTATATCTGAAAGTGGAATTAAAACTATAGAAGATTTAGAGAAATTAAAAGTTTTAGGGATTAATGGGGTATTAGTTGGAGAAATGTTTATGAGAAATATAAGTAATAAGGAATTTCTTATGCAGTATAGGAAGAGGATAAGCTGTGAAGATTAAAATTTGCGGTATAAGAACATTGGAGGAAATAAATTATATAAACCTACTAAAACCAGATTATATTGGATTTGTATTTGCAAAAAGTAAGAGAAAAATTACCATGGAAGAAGCAAAAAACTTAATCTTGAACTTAGATAAAAATATAAAAAGTGTAGGAGTATTTAAAAATAATTCAATTGAAGAAGTTTTAAGAATAACGAGTTATTTGTGCTTAGATGTGATTCAGCTCCATGGTGATGAGGATGTAAACTATATAAATTCCCTAAGAAAATTAATAGGATGTAAGACTTTAATATGGAAAGCTATTTTAATAGGTTCAGATAATAAAATGGAGGATTATAAAAATTATAAGGTAGATGCCGTAATATTAGATGGAATAGAGGCAGGAAGTGGACAAGTCTTTAATTGGAGACTTATAAATACAAGTGATTCTAAGATAAAAATATTCTTAGCTGGTGGAATAAATGAGGACAATGTTTTAAGTGGTATAGAGGTTGTAAAACCATATGGAATTGATGTGTCCTCAGGTGTTGAGGTTATAGATGAAGAATTTATAAGAAAAAAATCATTTTATAAGATGGATAGATTAATAAGAAAGGTGAGGGATAATTATGAAGGGTAGATTTAATGAATTTGGAGGGCAATATGTACCAGAGGTGCTTATGAATGCTTTGATTGAATTACAATCAGAATACGAAAAAATAATAAATGATGAAGAATTTAAAAAGGAGTATATGGATTGTTTAAAGAATTATACAGGAAGACCTAGCTCCTTATACTATGCAGAAAATATAACTAAGGATTTGGGAGGGGCAAAGATTTATTTAAAAAGAGAGGATTTAAATCATACAGGAGCCCATAAAATTAACAATGCTATTGGACAAGTATTATTAGCTAAAAGAATGGGGAAAAAGAAGATTATAGCAGAAACAGGAGCAGGACAGCATGGAGTTGCAACAGCTACTGTTGCAGCTAAGTTTAATATGGAATGCAAGGTTTTCATGGGGGAAGAGGATATAAGAAGACAGGGACTAAATGTTAAAAAAATGGAGCTTTTAGGAGCAGAGGTTATATCGGTTAAAAGTGGTTCCAGAACTTTAAAAGATGCGGTAAATGAGGCAATTAGGTATTGGGTTTCTAATGTTGAAGATACATTTTATGTAATAGGATCTGTTGTAGGTCCACATCCATATCCAAGTATGGTGAGAGATTTTCAAAGAATAATAGGAGATGAGGCAAGGGTACAAATCCTTGAGATGGAAGGGAGACTCCCCAATTATATATTGGCACCAGTTGGAGGGGGAAGTAATTCTATGGGAATATTTTATCCCTTTATAAATGATAAAGAGGTTAATCTCATAGGTATTGAAGGGGCAGGAAAGGGAATAGAAAGTAATGAACATTCCGCTACTATGGCTAAGAAGAATATGGGTATTCTACATGGTATGATGACTTATGTTCTTAGGGGAGAAGAGGGGGAAATACAAGAAGCATATTCAATTTCTGCGGGTCTTGATTATCCGGCTATTGGACCAGAACATGCTTACCTTAGCCAGATTAAAAGAGCTAGCTATGAGAGCATAACAGATCATGAGGCTGTAGATGCATTTTTATATTTAACTAGAAAAGAAGGCATAATACCTGCACTAGAATCTTCACATGCTGTTGCATATGCAAGGAAGCTTGCCAAAAATCTGAGTAAGGAAGAGATAATTATTATAAATTTATCAGGTAGAGGGGATAAAGATATGGATACGGTAATTGAGTATTTAGATAAAAATAATAAGTAAATTAATATTAATGTTTGTTAATAAAAGATTAAGTATAGTATATAGTGATTTAAATCAAGTATCATAGGAGGATGGGAGAGTAATGAATAGAATAGATAATGTTTTTAACCATATTAAGAGAAATAGTAAAAAAGCACTAGTACCCTTTGTAACCTGTGGAGATTTAAGTATAGAAGATACAGCAGAATTAGTTTTAGACATGGATAAGGTGGGTGCGGATATAGTTGAGATAGGCATACCATTTAGCGATCCCTTAGCAGATGGTGAGGTTATACAAGAATCCTATAGTAGAGCTTTGAAAAATGGTACGAAACTTAAGGATGTATTTAAGTGTGTTGAACTAATAAGAAATTCTTCACAGATACCTTTGGTTTTTATGGCATACTATAACATTATATTTTGCTATGGCATAGATAAATTCTTGAAAATGGCTAATGATAAGGGCGTAGATGGACTTATAGTACCTGATATACCTTTAGAGGAAAGAAAAGACCTTGCTGAAAAATGTGAGAAGAATCATATTTATTTAATTCCATTAGTAGCACCAACATCAAAGGAGAGAATAGGTAGTATAGTTGAAAAGTCAAAGGGATTTGTTTACTGTGTTGCTACCAATGGGACTACAGGAGAGAGAAGTACAGTGAGTAAAAACATCAAAGAATATTTAAATTTAGTAAAATCATATACAGATAATCCTATGCTCCTTGGTTTTGGAATCTCATCAAGAGAGACTGTAAGAGAAGTTAAAAATTATTGTGACGGCGTTATTGTAGGGAGTGCTATAGTTAGAAGGATGAGTAAGGGAAAGGAAGGTGTAATTCAGTTTCTATTAGAGTTAAGAAAAGAATTAGATTTGTAGGAAAAATTTTATGAAAATCTATATTAAAAGAATTTTAATATAGATTTTTTTTAGAGTGGGGAATGTATTTTTGATATTAATTATTAAAATGTACATAGGAAGAATATTATGGAAAATTATATCAAGATATTTTTTCAAAAATAAAATAGAGGGTTATTATACCCTCTATTCGATCTTTAATATTATTTTAAAATACAGATCTAAATAAAATAACTTAAGATATAACCTTAGTATTATTATGTTTATCTACTAAACTATTAGGTATTGCATCCCACACATATTTAGCAATAACAAAATCAATCATGCTATGTACTATTGTACCCAATCCTACAAGGATAATTACTGACTTTAAAAAGCCATTACTATAGTATGCAGTTGTAAGTGATGATCCAAAATAGAATGGAATAACTGTTAATACTTCACATACTCCGTGTATTATTCCAATTACTAATGAGAAAATTGTAGCACTACCCCAACTATTAAGTGTTTCTCTATGTTTTTTAAGGTAGAGTGCACCAAAACCTGCAAAGAAAACGTGACTAAGTGCTCTTAATACAATTACTATTGGAAATCCTCCAAGTAAAAAGCCCACTGCACTACCTATGGCAACAAATAAAGCTGTAGATGGAGAAATAAACATTGCAATGAATATGGATACGTGACTAGCTAGTGTAAATGATGCTGGTTCTAATATGATTTTAACTGGTGAAAACATAGGAATAACAATTCCTATAGCGCATAATAATGCGGCTGTAACCATTTTCTTTATATCTGAATTTCTATTCATTATAAAAGCCCCCTACTAGTTATGTAAGTACATGTGTCTTGACACCTATATTTACAATGTTATCTTTTTATAATAGGAAAGTCAATATTTTATAGAAAATAGTTATCTTACTTATTATAATAAATAACCCTTTGATTTTAGGGAGGAAATGGCCTCAACAAAGGATTTCTCATCTTTATACTTTAGGGTATGTAGATGAATGCCATCTGTTAATGTAGATAAGGGAATTACATCATCTAAGTGTATTTTACTCATGAAATCTGAGACATCTCGCCTAGAAGAAATGTGCATATCCCCAGTTAATTGTCCGTATAAAGAGTGTTCAACTATTACATTTATAACAGTTATACCTTCATCAACTAGTATATTTAGTTCCTCTTGTATAAAATCTTTAGAGTGTTTGCAAGCTATAGTTTTTATTAAATAATTGTCATTTGAACTTTTAGTATTTAATATATATCCCTTTGGTGTTGCAATTATATCTGCTCCAGAAGCTCTTAAAAGGGCCACATCGCCTACTATAATTTGTCTGCTAACATTTAATTTATTTGCAATATATACTCCGCTAATAGGATTTGAGGAATTTTTCAACATACGTATAATGTTATTTCGTCTTTCTGATGAGTTCATAAAACAGGTCTCCTTTCTATGTTTAGTGCAGAAATATTATATAATCTGCACAAATAAAATAATTAAACTATAAATATTATATCATTATTTTATTAGAAATATATCCATATGAATATGATTATAGAATTAAGAGTAAAGTTTAATAGAGTAATGCATATAATTTGATTGAATAAAAATTGAAGGAATTATATACAAAAATTTAGAAAACAATTATAAGAGTATCGGTACACTTGATTTAAAATATGATTAGGGTATCATATTAAATAATGGCGGAAAAAGCTATTCAATTATTTAATATATTGGGGGAAATATAGTATGGGTAATAGGTCAATAGGAAAAATAAGTGGAAAAGAAGTTGCATTTTATGGATTATTTATTGCATTAGTATATGTTGCAACAAGATTTATAAATATTCCGGGCCCAACAGCAGGTGGGTTATTTCATTTAGGAAATGTGATGTTTTTTACTATTGCTATGGTCTTTGGTAAAAGAGCTGGAGCAATATCTGGTGGAGTAGGAATGGCATTATTTGATCTTACTAGTCCCTATGTAATATGGGCACCATTTACATTAATAATTAGATTTGTAATGGGTTACATTATTGGTCACTTTGCTAATAGTAAGACTGATGTAAAATTTAAGAAAAGTTTATTTACTGGAATTGGGTTATTAAGTGCTTGTGTGGTTATGTTGGTAGGATATTATTTTACAGAGGTACTACTTTACAGCAATTGGATATTGCCACTTCAATCTCTTTGGAATAATTTTATGCAATGTGTTGTAGGTACAGTTATATCAGTGCCACTTGCAGCATCATTAAAACTAGGTTTCAAAAATAGAAAAATACCAACTGAGATATAAATCTTATTAAATAGAGAATAAAGCGTATAATGCTAAAATATAGAATATTAAAATATATGGATGGAGGTAAGAAATGGAAAGATTAATGATGACACCAGGACCGACATATATAAAAGAAAATGTTAGAATGGCAATGAGCAAAATTATAACAAATCCAGATTTAGACTTAGATTTCTATGAGTTTTATAAGAATATTTGTGATAAGCTTAAGGTTTTATTAAATACAAAAAATACTACACTTATATTAGATGGTGAAGGAATTTTAGGCTTAGATGCAGCGTGTGCTTCTTTAATAGAATCAGGAGATAAAGTGCTTTGTATAGAAAATGGTATATTTGGATATGGGTTTGGTGATTTTGCTAAGATATATGGTGCAGAGGTTGAGTTTTTTAGTGGGGATAGAAGAAGAGGTTTAGATATTAAAGAATTAGAGGAATATTTAAAGTGTAACCATGATTTCAAGGTTGCAACTTTAGTACATTGTGAAACTCCTTCAGGAATCACTAATCCAATTAAAAATATATGTAAACTTCTAAGTAAATATAACATTTTAACTATAGTAGATGCAGTATCTAGTATAGGTGGAGAAGAAATATATGTTGATAAGTGGAATATAGATGTAGCCTTAGGTGGTTCTCAGAAATGTATTTCTGCAGCACCAGGATTAAGCTTTTTAAGCATAAGTGATAGGGCATTAAAAGCTATTGAAGATAGAAAAGAACCAGTGAAAGGATTTTATACGAACTTAGGCATTTGGAAGGGTTGGTATGAAAATAAGTGGTTTCCATATACTCAGCCTATAAGTGCTCTTTATGGTTTTGATAAAGCATTGGATAATTTATTAGAAGATAAGGACATTATTAATAGACATAAAGTTTATGCAGAGGCATGTAGAAAAGCAGTTATTCACTGTGGATTAGAGTTATTCACAAATGATAGTTACTCTAATACAGTTTCATCTATTTTAGTACCAGAAGGTGTTAATTATAGTGAGGTATTTAATAAAATGTTAAATGAGCACAATATATTAATAGCTGGAGGTTTTGATTTCTTACAGAATAAGATAATTAGAATAGGACATATGGGTGAAAATTGTTACGAAGATAAATTATATAGAACTTTAGAGGCATTAAATACAGTATTCAATGAATTAGGTGTAAAGCTTAATAATGATTTGCATTTGGTTTTTAGAGAATATATAAGATAAACAAAAGAGAAGGTCTTAAGATTAAGTAATTAGTTTGAGGACCTTCTCTTTTTCTAGTTGTATACATAAGACCTGCGGTAAGTTGTATAAAAGCATCCAAATTACTGATTTGAAATAGATAGTATATAGTATAGCAAGTAAACATATATTAATCAAATAAAGCTTTTATGGATTCTAAGTTTTCAAGAGCTAAATTGTAACCATGCTTATATCCAGATTGTAACTTAGTAATATCTTTCTCAAAGCTCTTTAGGGAACACTCCTCAGAGGGTCTAATTATTAGTGCCTTTCCTTGTGATTCTAACTCTTCACAGTACTTTACAGTTTCGTTATACATAAGATGTCTTGTAAGAAAAGGTTCTTTTAGTTTAGGATATTTTTTACATATTAATCTAGATGCAATTATGTTATTCCTACTAAGTTCTTTTTTATAGTTTTTAGGTCTAGTAAGAATTATTAAGTGTTTTTTATTTCCATCAATAACTGCTTTTTTTATGGGAATAGGATCACATATACCACCATCATAATATTCCTTTCCATTAATCTTTATAACAGGAAAAAATATTGGAAGAGCACAGGTGGCCCTTAACATAGAAGATTTTTCATCGATTTCCTTACCATCTAAATATTCACTTTCTCCTGTTAGAGCATTAGTAACACCTACTAAGGCTTTGCCCTCATAACTTAAGAAGGTTTCCATGTCGAAAGGACATAATTTATTAGGAATTTCATCAAAGAGAAAATCTAGTCCAAATAAACTTTTGCATTTTAAATAGTTTCTTGCACTAATATATCTTTTATCACTTCTGTAATTTTCCAATATATCTAAGTTCCTTCTTTTCTGCTTAGATAAATAAGAAAATCCATTGGTTATTCCAGCTGAGACACCAATACAATATGGAAACATAATATTGTTCTCTAAAAGAGCATCCATTACACCCGCGCTAAATATAGGTCTAAAGGTACCTCCTTCTAAAATTAAACTAGGCATAAAAAAACCTCCTTATACATCAATCTATGATATGACAGAATATATAAGAATTATACATCTAGATAAAATATAATACAACATATATGTAATTATATGTAAATATATTTTGAAAATCAATAGGTTCTAAAAAATAAAATATATGTACTGGTAGAAATATTTTTGATAAAATATGAAAATATCTATTATTATTATAAAAAAATTTAGTCTATTAATAGATATATATGTAATTAAATAAAATATATTTTTAAAGTCCAATATATGATAAAATATTGGTTGAATTATTTATAGGAGTGAATGTATAGATGAACTTATTGATAGATTTAAAAAGAAAAGATGGCAAGGAAATAAAAGCTGAATTTAAGATTTTAGACATAGGTTATATTAATGAAATAATGAAATTACAAGATAAGGTACTTGGATTATTAGAAGACAAGAATATATGTGCGCCAACATATGACTATGAATTTAGAGATTATATTCTTAATAAGGGGATACTTATAGGCTGCGTTACATTAGATAGTAATGAATTAATAGCTATTGGGTCTTATGCTAAACTTGGATATGAAGAGAATAATTATGGCTATGACATAGATCTTAAAGGTGAGGAGCTCTTAAAGGTTGGACAACTTGAGTCTACTTTAGTAAGAGAGGATTATAGGGGAAATAAACTTCAAAAGATTATCTGTGGTATTTTAGAAAAGATAGGACTAGAAAATGGAACTCCAATTATATGTGCAACAGTATCTCCAGATAATAAATATAGTATGAATACATTTAAAGAGTTAGGGTATAGAGTCCTTAAGGAAAAGGAAAAATATGGCGGATTAAGAAGATATATTTTGGTTAAGGAATTATAAGTTTGATAAAGCATGTTATTAATATAAAATTAATATATAGAAAAATACTTAAATTAGCAATAGTTCATAAAGATAAAGTTGTTTTAACAGAAAGGGTGGAATTCTCCCATCCTCTATAGGTGGGAGATGGATAGCCCTTATTATTTAGTATAACAGGTAATAGACACTATCTTAATTGACAATGGGTGTTGAAAATAATACAATTAATAAGTAAACTTCAGGTTTAAAGTGATTAAACAACATATTATCAAAATTTTATTTGAAAGGGTGATTTATATGGCGGTTTTAGTAGCAGGCGGTATGGGGTACATTGGGAGCCATACAACAGTTGAACTTTTAAGTAAGGGATATGAGGTTATCATTGCGGATAATCTATGTAATAGTAAGGAAATAGTTAAGGATAGAATAGAGAATATATCTGGTAAAGAGGTTAAGTTTTATAATGTTGACTTAACTCAAGAGGCGGAATTAGAAAAGATTTTTTCTGAAAATAAAATAGATTCTGTTATCCATTTTGCAGCCTTAAAGGCAGTAGGTGAATCAGTAGCTATGCCTCTAGAATATTATTATAATAATTTAACTACCACCTTAGTTATGTTAAAGGTTATGAAAAGACATGGGACTAAGAACTTTGTATTTAGTTCTTCAGCTACAGTTTATGGAGAGTCTAAGATTGTCCCTATAACAGAGAAAGCACCTTTATCAGCAACAAATCCATATGGTCAAACTAAATTAATGATAGAAGATATACTTAGAGACTTATATAAAGCAGACAATTCATGGAATGTTGCTCTTTTACGCTATTTTAATCCAGTAGGAGCTCATGAAAGTGGAACAATAGGAGAAGATCCAAATGGAATTCCCAATAATTTAATGCCTTATATTACAAAGGTTGCAATTGGAGAACTTAAGCAATTAAGCGTATTTGGAGATGATTATAACACACCAGATGGCACAGGAGTAAGAGACTATATACATGTAGTTGACTTAGCAAAGGGGCATATCAAGGCCTTAGAAAAGTTAAGTACTAACTCAGGATTAGTTACTTATAATCTTGGGACAGGAAATGGCTACAGTGTTTTAGATTTAGTAAAAGCTTTCTCAGATGCTAGTGGAAGAGAAATTCCCTATAAGATTGTAGGTAGAAGAGCAGGAGATATAGCTACATGTTATGCTGATCCTAAGAAGGCAAATGAAGAGTTAGGATGGAGTGCAGAGAAGGGTATAGAAGAAATGTGTAAGGACTCTTGGAAATGGCAAAGTTCAAACCCAAAGGGATATAATATTTAGAAAATAATATTTTATATGTAATATTTTAAGAAATATAATATTTTAAGAAATATAATATTTAAAATAACAATTAATTTATGGGTATGAAAATAAGAAATTTATAGATAATAGAAGAAGATGTTTATAGGTAATAAAAATAAATAAATAATAAAAGGCATGAATTTACAAGGAAACTTAATAATTCATGTCCTTTTTATTTTTTATAAATGCTTATTAAACCTATGGAATAATAAAACATATCTATTGACAGGTATAAATGATTTAATATATAATCTATTCGTAAACTATATTACAAAACAAGGTTTACAATAGGAGGGATCATATGAAATTATCTACAAAGGATATAGTTATGAGTGGTTTATTTGCCGCTATAACTGCAGTTTTAGCTCAAATTATTATACCATTTCCAGGGGTACCCTTTACAATGCAGGTATTTGCAGTAACATTAGCTGGTGTTATACTTGGACCTAAAATAGGATTTTTGTCACAGTTTATATATGTCTTAGTAGGTGCTATAGGAATGCCTGTTTTTGCAGGGTTTGGAGGGGGATTATCTGTAATTGCTGGTCCTACAGGAGGGTTTATAATTACATTTCCAATTATGGCACTATTGGTTGGATATGTTTCTTATAAATTTAAAGGTAAAGCATATATAATGATTTCAATGGTAATTGCAATAACCGTGAACTATATAGTTGGAGCAGGACAATACTCATTAGTTGCTAATATAGGATTTATAGAGGCTATTACAGTTACTTGTTTACCATTCGTATTTGCAGACTTAATAAAGGTTACATGTGCTACCATTGTAGGGATAACTATTAGAAAGAGATTGAATTTATAAGAATTTAAAACTTAGAGATTTGCAATATTTGTGAGAAAATTAAAAAGAGAACCCAATGGGTATTGAAAAAGATGACTTCTATTTAATATAGAAATCATCTTTTAAGTGTTGATTAAACCCTTTTTTCATTGACAAGGGGATGTTGTTTTATAAATCTGGGCATAAAACCACTATCCTTTTAAGGTAGCGGATGTAAGCCCTAACCTTGGTTTTGTATATACTTTTCAATTGT